>BBBN01000007.1 GCA_001311585.1 Thermus sp. JCM 17653 | reverse complement strand
TATCCGGGAAGGCGGCCGCACCGTGGGCGCCGGCGTGGTCACCAAAATCCTGGAGTGAGGTGAGGCATGCCCAAGATCCGCATCAAGCTACGGGGCTTTGACACAAGACCTTGGACGCCTCGGCCCAGAGGATCGTGGAGGCCGCCCGGCGTTCCGGGGCCCAGGTGTCAGGGCCCGTGCCTTTGCCCACGCGGGTACGGCGCTTCACCGTGATCCGGGGGCCTTTCAAGCACAAGGACTCCCGGGAGCACTTTGAGCTCCGCACCCATCACCGCCTGGTGGACATCCTCAATCCCAACCGCAAGACCATAGAGAACCTCATGTCCTTGGACCTGCCCACCGGGGTGGAGATCGAGATCAAGACCGTGGGAGGTGGCAAGTGAAGGGCATCCTGGGCGTGAAGGTGGGCATGACCCGGATTTACAAGGAGGACCGGGCCATTCCCGTCACCGTCATCCTGGCGGGGCCCTGTCCTGTGGTGCAGCGCCGCACCCCGGAGAAGGACGGCTATTTGGCGGTGCAGCTGGGGTTCCTTCCCCAGAAGCCCAAGCGGGTCAACCGGCCCATGAAGGGGCACTTTGCCAAGGCCGGGGTCCAGCCCGTGCGCATCCTCAAGGAGATCCGCGGCTTTAACCCCGAGGCGGATGTGGTGACCGTGGAGATCTTCCAGCCCGGGGAGAAGGTGGACGTGACCGGCACCTCCAAGGGGCGGGGCACGGCGGGGGTCATGAAGCGCTGGAACTTCGCCGGCGGTCCCGATTCCCACGGGGCCCACAAGATCCACCGCCACCCGGGCTCCATCGGCAACCGCAAGACCCCGGGCCGGGTCTACAAGGGCAAGAAGATGGCGGGCCGCTACGGGGCCGAGAGGGTTACGGTGCAGAACCTCGAGGTGGTGGACGTCCTCCCGGAGGAGAACCTCCTCTTGGTGAAAGGCGCCGTCCCCGGGCCCAACGGGGGCCTTCTGCTGGTGCGGGAGGCCAAGAAGGTGGCCAAGTGAAGGAGGGTAGGGCTGTGTACCAGATTCCTGTGCTTTCCTCTGCCGGCAGGCGGGAGCTCGCGGCCCACCTGCCCCAGGAAGTAAACCCCCACCTCCTCTGGGAGGTGGTGCGTTGGCAGCTGGCCAAGCGCCGCCGGGGCACCGCCAGCACCAAGACCCGGGGCGAGGTGGCCTACTCTAGCCGCAAGATCTATCCCCAGAAGCACACCGGGCGGGCCCGCCACGGGGACATCGGGGCCCCCATCTTCGTGGGGGGTGGGACGGCTTTCGGGCCTAAGCCCCGGGACTACAGCTACACCCTTCCCAAGAAGGTGCGGAAGGCGGGCCTGGCCATGGCCGTAGCCGATCGGGCTAAGGAGGGAAAGCTCCTCTTGGTGGAGGACTTCGCCGGGGTGAACGGAAAGACCAAGGAGTTTTTGGCCTGGGCCAAGGAGGCGGGGCTGGACGGCTCGGAAAGCGTCCTTCTGGTGGCGGAAAGCGAGCTGGTGCGCCGCGCCGCCCGCAACCTTCCCTGGGTGGTCACCCTGGCTCCCCAAGGCTCAACGTTTACGACATCTTGCGCACCGAGCGCCTGGTGATGGACCTGAAGGCTTGGGAAGTGTTCCAGGACCGCTTGGGAGGTAGGGAATGAAGACCGCCTACGACGTGATCCTGGCCCCGGTGCTTTCCGAGAAGGCCTACGCGGGTTTCGCCGAGGGCAAGTACACCTTCTGGGTGCACCCCAAGGCCACCAAAACCGAGATCAAGCAGGCGGTGGAGGAGGCCTTTAAGGTGAAGGTGGTGGGGGTGAACACCCTCCACGTGCGGGGCAAGAAGAAGCGCCTGGGCCGCTACCTGGGCAAGCGCCCCGACCGCAAAAAGGCCATCGTGCAGGTGGCTTCCGGGCAGAGGATTGAGGCCCTGGAGGGCCTCATCTAGACCCCGCCGGGAAAGGGAGCCCGGCCCTGATCCGGCAAGGGAGGAAAGGCCATGCCAGTAAAGAAGTTCAAACCCTACACCCCAAGCCGCCGCTTCATGACGGTGGCCGACTTCTCCGAGATCACCAAGACCGAGCCGGAGAGGTCCTTGGTCGTCCCCCTGAAGAAGACGGGGGGGCGCAACAACCAGGGCCGCATCACCGTGCGCTTCCGCGGGGGCGGTCACAAGCGCCTCTACCGCCTCGTGGACTTCAAGCGCTGGGACAAGGCGGGTATCCCCGCCAAGGTGGCGGCCATAGAGTACGACCCCAACCGCTCGGCCCGCATCGCCCTCCTGCACTACGCCGATGGGGAGAAGCGCTACATTATCGCCCCGGACGGCCTCCAGGTGGGGCAGCAGGTGGTGGCGGGGCCGGACGCCCCCATCCAGGTGGGCAACGCCCTGCCCCTCCGCTTCATCCCCGTGGGCACGGTGGTGCACGCGGTGGAGCTCGTGCCCAAGCAGGGGGCCAAGCTGGCCCGCTCCGCCGGCACCAGCGCCAGATCCAGGGCCGGGAAGGGGATTACGTGATCCTCCGCCTGCCTCGGGGGAGCTTCGCAAGGTGCACGGGGAGTGCTACGCCGCCATCGGGGCGGTGGGCAACGCCGACCACAAGAACATCGTCCTGGGGAAGGCTGGCCGCACCCGCTGGCTCGGCCGCAAGCCCCACGTGCGTGGCGCCGCCATGAACCCGGTGGACCACCCCCACGGCGGCGGTGAGGGCCGGGCCCCCAGGGGGCGTCCGCCCGCCTCGCCTTGGGGCTGGCAGACCAAGGGGCTCAAGACCAGGAAGCGGCGCAAGCCTTCCAGCCGCTTCATCCTCGCCCGGCGGAAGAAGTGAGGTGAGCCATGCCGCGTAGCTTGAAAAAGGGCGTTTTCGTAGACGACCACCTCCTGGAGAAGGTGCTGGAGCTCAACGCCAAGGGGGAGAAGCGGCTCATCAAGACCTGGAGCCGTCGCTCCACCATCGTCCCGGAGATGGTGGGCCACACCATCGCGGTCTACAACGGCAAGCAGCACGTGCCCGTCTACATCACCGAGAACATGGTGGGGCACAAGCTGGGAGAGTTCGCGCCCACCCGCACCTACCGGGGGCACGGCAAAGAGGCCAAGGCCACCAAGAAGAAGTAGCCATGGAAGCGAAAGCCATAGCCCGTTACGTGCGCATCGCCCCCAGGAAGGTCCGCCTGGTGGTGGACCTCATCCGGGGGAAGAGCCTCGAGGAGGCCCGCAACATCCTCCGCTACACCCACAAGCGGGGGGCCTACTACGTGGCCAAGGTGCTGGAGTCCGCCGCCGCCAACGCCGTCAACAACCACGACATGCTGGAGGACCGGCTTTACGTGAAGGCGGCCTTCGTGGACGAGGGCCCTACCTTGAAGCGGGTTCTTCCCAGGGCCCGGGGCCGGGCGGACATCATGAAGAAGAGGACCAGCCACATCACGGTGATCTTGGGGGAGAAGCATGGGAAATAAGATTCACCCATCGGGTTTCGGCTTGGCATCACCCGGGACTGGGAGTCCCGCTGGTACGCCGGCAAGAGGCAGTACCGCCACCTCCTCTGGGAGGACCAGGAGATCCGCAACTACCTTACCAAGGAGCTCTACCCTGCGGGCCTGGCCCGGGTGGACATCGAGCGGGCGGCGGACAACGTGGCGGTGACCGTTCACGTGGCCAAGCCGGGCGTGGTCATCGGCCGGGGCGGGGAGAAGATCAAGGTCCTTCGCGACGCCCTCGCCAAGATGACCGGGAAGAACGTGGCCCTGAACGTCCAGGAGATCCAGAACCCCAACCTCTCCGCCCCCCTGGTGGCCCAACGGGTGGCCGAGCAGATAGAGCGCCGCTTCGCCGTGCGCCGGGCCATCAAGCAGGCGGTGCAGCGGGTGATGGAGGCGGGGGCCAAGGGGGCCAAGGTCATCGTCTCCGGACGCATTGGCGGGGCGGAGCAGGCCCGCACGGAGTGGGCCGCCGAGGGCCGGGTGCCCCTCCAGACCCTGCGTGCTAACATAGACTATGGCTTCGCTTTGGCCCGCACCACCTACGGGGTGCTGGGGGTCAAGGCGTACGTCTTCCTGGGTGAGGTGATCGGCGGCCAAAAGGTCAAGGCCCGCCTCGAGGGGGCCAAGGCCGAGGAGAGGCCCCGCCGCCGTCGCCCCGCCGTGCGGGTGAAGAAGGAGGAGTAGGCCATGCTGATGCCCAGGCGCATGAAGTACCGCAAGCAGCACCGGGGCCGGATGAAGGGGGCGGCCAAGGGGGGGGATTACGTGGCCTTCGGGGACTTTGGCCTGGTGGCCATGGAGCCCGCCTGGATCACCTCCCAGCAGATCGAGGCCGCCCGTGTGGCCATGGTGCGCCACTTCCGCCGCGGGGGGAAGATCTTCATCCGCATCTTCCCCGACAAGCCCTACACCAAGAAGCCCCTGGAGGTGCGGATGGGTAAGGGCAAGGGCAACGTGGAGGGCTACGTGGCCGTGGTGAAGCCGGGCCGGGTGATGTTTGAGGTGGCGGGGGTGACGGAGGAGCAGGCCCTCGAGGCCCTGCGCATCGCCGGCCACAAGCTCCCCATCAGAACCAAGATCGTGAGGAGGGACGCCTACGATGAAGCTCAGTGAGGTGAAGAAGCAGCTGGAGGAGGCCCGGAAGCTCTCCCCGGTGGAGCTGGAGAAGCTTTTGCGGGAGAAGAAGCGGGAGCTCATGGAACTCCGCTTCCAGGCCTCCATCGGCCAGCTTTCCCAGAACCACAAGATCCGGGACCTCAAGCGCCAGATCGCCAGGCTCCTTACGGTCTTGAACGAGAAGAGGAGGGCCAATGCCTAAGAAGGTCCTGACCGGGGTGGTGGTGAGCGACAAGATGCAGAAGACCGTCACGGTCCTGGTGGAGCGCCAGTTCCCCCACCCCCTTTACGGCAAGGTGATCAAGCGCTCCAAGAAGTACCTGGCCCACGACCCCGAGGAGAAGTACAAGCTGGGGGACGTGGTGGAGATCATAGAGTCCCGCCCCATTTCCAAGCGCAAGCGCTTTAGGGTGCTCCGCCTGGTGGAATCGGGCCGGTTGGACCTGGTGGAAAAGTACCTGGTGCGCCGCCAGAACTACCAAAGCCTTTCCAAGCGGGGAGGTAAGGCATGATCCAGCCGCAGACCTACCTGGAGGTGGCCGACAACACCGGGGCCCGCAAGATCATGTGCATCCGCGTCCTCAAGGGCTCCAACGCCAAGTACGCCACCGTGGGGGACGTGATCGTGGCCAGCGTCAAGGAGGCCATCCCCCGGGGGGCGGTGAAGGAAGGGGACGTGGTCAAGGCGGTGGTGGTGCGCACCAAGAAAGAGGTAAAGCGCCCCGACGGCTCGGCCATCCGCTTTGACGATAACGCCGCGGTGATCATCAACAACCAGCTGGAGCCTCGAGGCACCCGGGTTTTCGGCCCGGTGGCCCGCGAGCTCCGCGAGAAGGGCTTCATGAAGATCGTCTCCCTGGCGCCGGAGGTGCTCTGATGCGGGCCAAGGTGCACGTGAAGAAGGGGGACACCGTGCTGGTGGCCTCCGGAAAGTACAAGGGCCGGGTGGGCAAGGTGAAGCAGGTCCTGCCCAGGAGGCAAGCCGTTATCGTGGAGGGGGTCAACATCGTCAAGAAGGCGGTGCGGGTGAGCCCCAGTACCCCCAGGGGGGGTTCATCGAGAAGGAGGCGCCCCTACACGCCTCCAAGGTCCGCCCCCTCTGCCCCGCCTGCGGCAAGCCCACCCGGGTGCGCAAGAAGCTCTTGGAGGACGGGCGGAAGATCCGGGTCTGCGCCAAGTGCGGCGGTCCCTAGACGTGGAGGAGTAAGATGCCCCTGGACGTTGCCCTGAAGAGGAAGTACTACGAGGAGGTTCGCCCCGAGCTCATCCGCGCTTCGGGTACCAGAACATCTGGGAGGTGCCGAGCTGTCCAAGGTGGTGGTCAACCAGGGCTTGGGCGAGGCCAAGGAGGACGCCCGCATCCTGGAGAAGGCCGCCAAGGAGCTTGCCCTCATCACCGGGCAGAAGCCCGCCATCACCCGGGCCAAGAAGTCCATCTCCAACTTCAAGCTCCGCAAGGGCATGCCCATCGGCCTCCGGGTCACCCTCCGCGGCGACCGCATGTGGATCTTCCTGGAGAAGCTCCTCAACGTGGCCTTGCCCCGCATCCGCGACTTCCGCGGGGTCAGCCCCACCAGCTTTGACGGGCGGGGTAACTACAACCTGGGCCTCAAGGAGCAGCTCATCTTCCCCGAGATCACCTACGATATGGTGGACGCCCTCCGGGGGATGGACATCGCGGTGGTGACCACCGCCAAGACCGATGAGGAGGCCCGGGCCCTCTTGGAGCTTTTGGGCTTCCCCTTCCGCAAGTGAGGCGAGCATGGCGAGGAAAGCGCTGATCGAGAAGGCCAAGAGGACCCCGAAGTTCAAGGTGCGGGCCTACACCCGTTGCGTCCGCTGCGGGAGGGCCAGGAGCGTCTACCGCTACTTTGGGCTCTGCCGGCTCTGCCTTAGGGAGCTCGCCCACAAGGGGCAGCTTCCCGGGGTGAAGAAGGCCAGCTGGTAGGCCGTGGCCGGTCGGGGGGGTTCCCTCGAGACCGCATGGTCCTGGAGTGAGGTAAAAGGAGAGAGGAAATGCTGACGGACCCCATCGCCGACATGCTGACCCGGATCAGGAACGCCACCCGGGTCTACAAGGAGAGC
Organism: Thermus sp. JCM 17653; assembly: GCA_001311585.1. GTDB lineage: Bacteria > Deinococcota > Deinococci > Deinococcales > Thermaceae > Thermus. The sequence continues at coordinate 11,746 of BBBN01000007.1, read as the reverse complement.
ACCGAGGTGCCCGCCTCGCGCTTCAAGGAGGAGATCCTGAAGATCCTGGCGCGGGAAGGGTTCATCAAGGGCTACGAGCGGGTGGAGGTGGAGGGCAAGCCCGTGCTTCGCATCCACCTGAAGTACGGGCCCCGTCGCCAGGGGCCCGACCCCAGGCCGGAGCAGGTCATCAAGCACATCCGCCGCATCAGCCGGCCCGGCCGCCGGGTGTACGTGGGGGTCAAGGAGATCCCCAGGGTGCGCCGGGGCCTGGGTATCGCCATCCTTTCCACGCCCAAGGGCGTGCTTACGGACCGCGAGGCGAGGAAGTTGGGCGTGGGCGGCGAGCTCATCTGCGAGGTGTGGTGATGTCTAGGATCGGCAGGCTTCCCATTCCCCTTCCAAGGGGGTCCAGGTGGAGGTGGCCCCGGGGTTGGTGAAGGTCAGGGGTCCCAAGGGTGAGCTCCAGGTCCCCGTTTCCCCGGAGATGCGGGTGGTGGTGGAGGAGGGCGTGGTGCGGGTGGAGCGGCCCTCGGACGAGCGCCGCCACAAGAGCCTTCACGGCCTGACCCGCACCCTCATCGCCAACGCCGTCAAGGGGGTTTCCGAGGGGTACGCCAAGGAGCTGCTCATCAAGGCATCGGCTACCGCGCCCGGCTGGTGGGGCGGGCCCTCGAGCTCACCGTGGGCTTTAGCCACCCGGTGGTGGTGGAGCCCCCGGAGGGCATCACCTTTGAGGTGCCCGAGCCCACCCGCATCCGGGTGTTGGGCATCGACAAGCAAAAGGTGGGCCAGGTGGCCGCGAACATCCGCGCCGTGAAGAAGCCCAGCGCTTACCACGAGAAGGGCATCTACTACGCGGGCGAGCCCGTCCGCCTCAAGCCCGGCAAGGCCGGGGCCAAGAAGTAGGGGGAAGCATGGCACGGCTAACCGCTTACGAGCGCCGCAAGTTCCGGGTGCGCAACCGCATCAAGCGCACGGGCAGGCTCCGCCTCTCCGTCTTCCGGAGCCTCAACCACATCTACGCCCAGATCATCGACGACGAGAAGGGCGAGACCCTGGTGGCCGAATCCAGCCTGGCCCTGAAGCTCAAGGGCAACAAGACCGAGGTGGCCCGCCAGGTGGGCCGGGCCTTGGCGGAGAAGGCCAAGGCCTTGGGGATCACGAAGGTGGCCTTTGACCGCGGCCCCTACAAGTACCACGGCCGGGTGAAGGCCCTGGCCGAGGGGGCCCGGGAGGGGGGCTAGAGTTCTAAGGAGGGACCATGCCCGAGACCGACTTTGAGGAGAAGATGATCCTGGTGCGGCGCACCGCCAAGACCTACCAGGGCGGACGCCGCTTCCGCTTCGGCGCCTTGGTGGTGGTGGGGGACCGTCAGGGCCGGGTGGGCCTGGGCCTGGGCAAGGCCAAGGAGGTGCCTTTGGCCGTGCAGAAGGCGGGCTACTACGCCCGGCGCAACCTGGTGGAGGTCCCCCTGCAAAACGGCACCATCCCCCACGAGATCGAGGTGGAGTACGGGGCCTCCAAAATCCTCCTGAAGCCCGCGGCTCCCGGCACCGGGGTGATCGCCGGGGCGGTGCCCCGGGCCATTTTGGAGCTCGCCGGGGTCACCGACATCCTCACCAAGGAGCTGGGGAGCCGCAACCCCATCAACATCGCCTACGCCACCATGGAGGCCCTCAGGCAGCTTCAGACCAAGGAGGACGTGAAGCGCCTCAGGAAGGGCGGGGAGGAGTGATGGCCAGGCTCAAGGTGAAGCTGGTGAAGAGCCCCATCGGCTACCCCAAGGACCAAAAGGCGGCCCTTAAGGCCTTGGGGCTGACCAAGTTGCACAGGGAAAGGATTCTGGAGGACACGCCGGCCATCCGCGGCAACGTCCGCAAGGTGGCCCACCTGCTCCAGGTGGAGGTGCTGGAATGAAGCTCACGGACCTCAAGCCCAACCCCGGGGCCAACAAGCGGCGCAAGCGGGTGGGCCGCGGACCCGGCTCCGGCCACGGCAAGACGGCCACCCGCGGCCACAAGGGCCAGAAATCCCGTTCGGGTGGCCTCAAGGACCCCCGCCGCTTTGAGGGCGGGCGCTCCACCACCCTCATGCGCCTGCCCAAGCGGGGCATGCAGGGCCAGGTGCCGGGGGAGATCAAGCGCCCCAAGTACCAGGGGGTGAACCTAAGGGACCTGGCCCGCTTTGAGGGGGAGGTAACCCCCGAGCTTTTGGTGCAGGCGGGCCTCCTCAAGAAGGGGCACCGGCTGAAGATCCTGGGGGAGGGGGAGGCGAAGGCCCTTAGGGTGGTGGCCCACGCCTTCTCCAAGAGCGCCCTGGAGAAGCTGAAGGCCGCAGGCGGCGAGGCCGTTCTCCTGGAGGCTTAGGATGCTTAGGGCCTTCCGGAGCGCCCTCCAGATCCCCGAGCTTCGCCAGCGCATCCTCTTCACCCTTTTGGTGCTCGCGGCCTACCGCCTCGGGGCCTTTATCCCCACCCCGGGGGTGGACCTGGACAAGATCCAGGAGTTCCTGCGCACCACCCAGGGAGGGGTGTTCGGCATCATCAACCTCTTCTCCGGGGGTAACTTTGAGCGCTTCTCCATCTTCGCCCTGGGGATCATGCCCTACATCACCGCGGCATCATCATGCAGCTTCTGGTCACGGTGGTGCCCGCGCTGGAGAAACTCTCCAAGGAAGGGGAGGAGGGCCGCCGCATCATCAACCAGTACACCCGCATCGGCGGCATCGCTCTGGGGGCCTTCCAGGGCTTCTTCCTGGCCACGGCCTTCCTGGGGGCGGAAGGGGGGCGGTTCCTCCTTCCCGGCTGGTCCCCCGGGCCCTTCTTCTGGCTGGTGGTGGTGGTCACCCAGGTGGCGGGCATCGCCCTCCTCCTGTGGATGGCGGAGCGTATCACCGAGTACGGCATCGGCAACGGCACCAGCATGATCATCTTCGCCGGCATCGTGGTGGACTGGCTGCCCCAGCTTTTCCGCACCGTGGGCCTCATCCGCACCGGGGAGGTCAACCTGGTGGCCTTCCTCTTCTTCCTGGCCTTCATCGTCTTGGCCTTTGCGGGCATGGCCGCGGTGCAGCAGGCCGAGCGCCGGATCCCCGTTCAGTACGCCCGCAAGGTGGTGGGCCGGAAGGTCTACGGGGGGCAGGCCACCTACATCCCCATCAAGCTCAACGCTGCCGGGGTGATCCCCATCGTCTTTGCCGCGGCCATCCTGCAGATCCCCATCTTCCTCACGGCCCCCTTCCAGGACAACCCGGTCCTTCAGGCCATCGCCAACTTCTTCAACCCCACCCACCTTTCGGGGCTGCTCCTCGAGGTGCTCCTCATCGTCCTCTTTACCTACGTGTACACCGCGGTGCAGTTTGACCCCAAGCGCATCGCCGAGTCTTTGCGGGAGTACGGGGGTTTCATCCCGGGGATCCGCCCCGGGGAGCCCACGGTGAAGTTCCTGGAACACATCGTCTCCCGGCTCACCCTCTGGGGGGCGCTTTTCCTGGGCCTGGTGGCGGCTTTGCCCCAGATCATCCAGAACCTCACCGGGGTCAAGAGCATCGCCTTTTCCGGGATCGGCCTCCTCATCGTGGTGGGGGTGGCCCTGGACACCCTGAGGCAGGTGGAGAGCCAGCTCATGCTGCGGAACTACGAGGGGTTCCTCTCCAAGGGCCGAATCCGCGGCCGCACGCGTTAGGGAGGGAAGATGGGGGAAGCGGTGATCTTCTTGGGGCCGCCGGGGGCGGGCAAGGGTACCCAGGCGGCCAGGCTCGCCGAGGAACTGGGCTTCAAGAAGCTTTCCACCGGGGACCTCCTCCGGGACCACGTGGCCCGGGGGACCCCCTTGGGCCAGCAGGTGAAGCCCATCATGGACCGGGGGGACCTGGTGCCGGACGAGCTGATCCTGGCCCTCATACGGGAGGAGCTGGCGGAAAAGGTCATCCTGGACGGTTTCCCCCGCACCCTGCCCCAGGCGGAGGCTTGGACCGTCTCCTGGAGGCCACGGGCACCCGCCTTTTGGGGGTGGTCCTGGTGGAGGTGCCGGAGGAGGAGCTGGTGCGGAGGATGCTCCGGCGGGCCGAGTTGGAGGCCCGCTCCGACGACAACGAGGAGACCATCAGGCGGCGCCTCCAGGTCTACCGGGAGAAGACCGAGCCTTTGGTCCAGTACTATGAGGAAAAGGGGGCCTTGCGGCGGGTGGACGGCCTCGGCACCCCCGATGAGGTCTACACCCGCATCCGGGCCGCCTTGGGAATCTGATGGCCATCAAACTGAAAAGCCCCTGGGAGATTGAGCGCATGCGGGAGGCGGGGGCCCTCCTCACCCAGGTGGTGGAGGAGGTGGCCCGCCACGTGCGCCCGGGGTCACCACCAAGGAGCTGGACCAGATCGCCTACGAGGCCATCAGGAAACGCAAGGCCAAGCCCGCCTTCCTGGGCCTCTACGGCTTCCCCGCCACCCTGTGCACCTCGGTGAACGAGGTGGTGGTCCACGGCCTCCCCTCGGAGGAGCCCTTGAAGGAGGGGGACATCCTCTCCGTGGACGTGGGCCTCATCTACGGGGGCTTCGCCGCCGACATGGCCCGCACCTTCCCCGTGGGCCGGGTTTCCCCCGAGGCGGAGAGGCTCATCAAGGACACGGAGGCGGCCTTCTTTGAGGGGATGAAGTACCTCCGCCCGGGCTTCCGCATCGGGGACGTGGCCCACGCCGTGCAGGCCTTTTTGGAAAGCCGGGGCTACGGGGTGGTGCGGGAGTTCGTGGGCCACGGGGTGGGGCGGGAGATCCACGAGGACCCCCAGCTTCCCAACTTCGGCAAGCCCGGCACCGGCCCCAAGATCCGGCCCGGCATGACCCTGGCCCTCGAGCCCATGGTCACCTTGAGGCCGGCCCCTGTGGTAATATTGGAAGATGGCTGGACGGCGAGCGCCGGCAAGGGCAACCTCGCCGCCCACTACGAGAACACCGTTTTGGTGACGGAGGAAGGCCCGGAGCTTCTCACCGGGGTTCCCCTGGTGCGGGCGCGGTAGGAGGGGTATGGCGAAGGAGAAGGACACCATTCGGGCGGAGGGCGTGGTCACCGAGGCTTTGCCCAACACCACCTTTCGGGTGAAGTTGGACTCGGGGCCGGAGATCCTGGCCTACATCTCGGGCAAGATGCGCATGCACTACATCCGCATCCTGCCCGGGGACCGGGTGGTGGTGGAGATCACCCCCTACGACCCCACGCGGGGGAGGATCGTCTATCGCAAGTAGGAGGCGCGATGAAGGTACGGGCGTCGGTCAAGAGGATCTGCGAGAAGTGCAAGGTGGTGCGCCGGCACGGCCGGGTCTACGTGATCTGCGAGAACCCCAAGCACAAGCAGCGTCAGGGCTAAGGAGGCAACGTGGCGAGGATCGCAGGCGTGGAGATTCCCAGGAACAAGCGGGTGGACGTGGCCCTCACCTACATCTACGGGATCGGGCCGGCCCGGGCCAAGGAGGCCTTGGAGAAGACGGGGATCAACCCCGCTACCCGGGTGAAGGACCTCACGGAGGCCGAGGTGGTGCGCCTCCGGGAGTACGTGGAGAACACCTGGAAGCTGGAAGGGGAGCTCAGGGCGGAGGTGGCGGCCAACATCAAGCGCCTCATGGACATCGGCTGCTACCGCGGCCTCCGGCACCGGCGGGGGCTTCCCGTGCGGGGGCAGCGCACCCGCACCAACGCCCGTACCCGCAAGGGGCCCCGCAAGACCGTGGCGGGCAAGAAGAAGGCTCCGAGGAAGTAAGCCCTGAGGGTTTAGGGCCAGCGGATACTCCGAGAGGGAGAGTATGGCCAGAAAAGCGACCAAGAAGAAGGTTAAGCGGCAGGTGGCGAACGGGAAGGCCTACATCCACGCCTCCTACAACAACACCATCGTCACCATCACCGATCCCGACGGTAACCCCATCACCTGGTCTTCGGGCGGGGTCATCGGCTACAAGGGGAGCCGTAAGGGCACCCCTTACGCCGCCCAGCTCGCCGCCATGGACGCCGCCAAGAAGGCCATGGCCTACGGCATGCAGAGCGTGGACGTGGTGGTCCGGGGTACCGGGGCGGGGCGGGAGCAGGCCATAAGGGCCCTCCAGGCCTCCGGCCTCCAGGTGAAGTCCATCGTGGACGACACCCCCGTGCCCCACAACGGCTGCCGGCCCAAGAAGAAGTTCCGCAAGGCCTCGTAAGGAGTAGGAGAAGATGGGTCGTTACATCGGACCAGTTTGCCGCCTTTGCCGTCGGGAAGGAGTCAAGCTTTACCTGAAGGGGGAGAGGTGCTACAGCCCCAAGTGCGCCATGGAGCGCCGCCCCTACCCCCCGGGCCAGCACGGGCAGCGCCGCACGCGGCGCCCCTCCGACTACGCGGTGCGCCTTCGGGAGAAGCAGAAGCTTCGCCGCATCTACGGGATCTCCGAGACCCAGTTCCGCAACCTCTTTGAGGAGGCGAGCCGCAAGAAGGGGGTCACGGGCACGGTGTTCCTGGGCCTTCTGGAGTCCCGGTTGGACAACGTGGTCTACCGCCTGGCTTCGCCCAAAGCCGCCGCCAGGCCCGGCAGATGGTGCGCCACGGCCACATCGTGGTGAACGGCCGCCGGGTGGACCTGCCGGCCTACCGGGTGAGGCCCGGGGACGAGATCGCCATCGCCGAGGGAAGCAGGAACCTGGCCTTCATCCGGGAGAACCTCGAGGCCATGAAGGGGCGCAAGGTGAGCCCCTGGCTCTCCTTGGACGTGGAGGGGATGAAGGCAAGTTCCTGCGCCTGCCCGACCGGGAGGAGCTGGCCCTGCCCGTGAACGAGCAGCTGGTGATCGAGTTCTACTCCAGGTAGTCCCTGGCCGGTAAGGAGGCCTATGTTAGAGAGCAAGCTCAAAGCCCCGGTCTTCACGGTGCGCACCCAGGGGCGGGAGTACGGGGAGTTCGTGCTGGAGCCCCTGGAGCGGGGGTTCGGCGTCACCTTGGGAAACCCCTTGCGGCGCATCCTCCTCTCCTCCATCCCGGGGACCGCGGTCACCAGCGTCTACATCGAGGACGTCCTCCACGAGTTCTCCACCATCCCCGGGGTGAAGGAGGACGTGGTGGAGATCGTCCTCAACCTCAAGGAGCTGGTGGTCCGCTTCCTGGACCCCAAGATGCAGACCGCCACCCTGGTCCTCCGGGCGGAGGGGCCCAAGGCGGTGAAGGCCGCCGACTTCACCCCTTCCGCGACCTGGAGATCCTGAACCCGGACCTCCACATCGCCACCCTGGAGGAGGGGGGGAGGCTTTACATGGAGGTGCGGGTGGACCGGGGGGTGGGGTACGTGCCCGCCGAGCGCCACGGCATCAAGGACCGCATCAACGCCATCCCCGTGGACGCCCTCTTCTCCCCGGTGCGCCGGGTGGCCTTCCAGGTGGAGGACACCCGCCTCGGCCAGCGCACGGACCTGGACAAGCTCACCCTGAGGATCTGGACGGACGGCTCCATCACCCCCCTCGAGGCCCTGAACCAGGCCGTGGCCATCCTCAAGGAGCACCTCTCCTACTTCGCCAGCCCCCAGGCCGCCCCCTCCCTCCCGGTCTCCGAGCCCTCCCAGGAGCGGGAGGAGAAGGAGGAGCTGGACCTCCCCTTAGAGGAGCTCGGCCTTTCCACCCGGGTCCTCCACAGCCTCAAGGAGGAGGGGATTGAGTCCGTTCGGGCCCTTCTCGCCCTCAACCTCAAGGACCTGAGGAACATCCCCGGCATCGGGGAGAGGAGCCTCGAGGAGATCCGCGAGGCCCTGGCCAAGCGGGGCTTTACCCTGAAGGAGTGAGACCATGCGCCACCTAAAGTCCGGAAGGAAGCTCAACCGCCACTCTTCCCACCGCCTGGCTCTTTTCCGTAACCAGGCCAAAAGCCTTCTCCTGCACGGCCGCATCACCACCACCGTGCCCAAGGCCAAGGAGCTCACCGGCTTCGTGGACCACCTGATCCACCTGGCCAAGCGGGGGGACCTCCATGCCCGCAGGCTGGTCCTTAGGGACCTCCAGGACGTGAAGCTGGTGCGCAAGCTCTTTGACGAGATCGCCCCCAAGTACCAGGGCCGCCCTGGGGGGTACACCCGGTCCTCAAGCTGGCGGAGCGCCGCCGCGGGGACGGGGCGCCCTTGGCCCTGGTGGAACTGGTGGAGTAGGGGCAGGCTAAGTGCCCCGCCACGGCTTGGGCCATGGCGGGGGCCTCATGCCCCTTTGGCGTGAATCCTTCGTTCAGGCCCAGGCGTGGAGGCCCTGTGCATCGTTTTTACCGGGGCCCCCACGCTGGCTTGGGTCGGCATGGGGTGGTATCAACCCTTTTCGCCTTGCGAGGGGCCGAGGAGCCTTAAAACCTGGTCCTCCAGTTCCCCGATGTAGGCGGCCAGGGTGTTGCCGTGCTTCTCCAGGATCGCCTCCACCCGGGCTTCCAAGGCCCGGATCTCCTCCCGCTCCGCCTCGGCCAGGCGCTGAAACTCCGCCTCCAGATAGCGCTTTAGCTCGGTGTAGCGGCTTTGCTCCGCATCTTCGGCGAGCTTCTTGTAATAGAGGAGCTCCCGGGCGTAGCGCTTGACCTCCAGGAGGGCCGCCGTTTCCAAACCGATGGTGAAGACCAGATAGAGGAGGGTGAGGGCCCCCAGGGCCACCACCAGGACCAGGCCCAGGGGGGCTTCCACCCGGGTAAGCCCCAGGGAAAGGGAGGTGGGCTTGGTAATCTCCCCCCAGTTGAGCCAGGCGAAGAGGGCGAGGAGAAGGAGCACGAGGAGGGCAAAAAGGGTACGGGCGCTCATGCCTTGACCTCCATAAGGGCACCGGGGGGATTATACACTGCCTTCCATGGGCTACCTCTACCTCTTTCTGGCCGCCTCCCTGTGGGGCCTTTTGGGGCCGGTGAGCCGCTTGGCCTTTGGGGAAGGGCTCACCCCGCTTACGGTGGCCTTCTTTCGGGCGGGGATCGCCTGGGTCTTTTTTTGCCGCCCACGCCCTTCTCTTGCGCCGGGTGCGGGTAGCCCCTCAGGACCTTCCCGTCCTGCTCCTCTTTGGCCTGGTGGGGGTTTCCCTGTTCTACGGGGCCTACCAGCTGGCGGTGGGCTTGGGCGGGGCGGCCTTGGCCTCGGTCCTCCTCTACACCGCTCCCGCCTGGGTGGCCCTTCTTTCCCACCTGGTCCTCCGGGAGGCCCTGGACGCTTTGGGGCTTCTCTCCGTGGCCCTCACCCTCCTGGGGGTGGCCTCATGGGCCTGGGCGGGGGAAGCGAGGTGAGGGCCCCCTTGCCCGCCCTCTTCTTCGGCCTCCTTTCGGGCTTTACCTACGCCCTTTACTACATCTTCGGCAAGCTCTACCTGCCCCGCTACGCCACCCCCACCCTCTTCCTCTACGCCCTGCCCGTGGGGGCCTTGGGGCTCCTGCCCTTCGTGGAGCTCGCGCCCTTAAGCCCTAAGGCCCTTTCTGCCCTCCTCTTTCTGGGAGCCTTTTCCACCTACGGGGCTTACCTGGCCTACTACGCGGGGCTAAGGCGGCTTCCCGCCACCCGGGCCAGCGTCCTGGCCACCCTCGAGCCCGTGGTGGCCAACCTCTTCGCCTTCCTCTTCTTCCGCGAGGTCCTCTCCCCCCTAGGTTACCTGGGGGCGGGCCTGGTCCTCTTGGCGGTCCTCCTCAGCGTGCGGCGGTAGCTCAGCGCAAGAAGGCCTCGAGGTAGGGCTCCCAGTCCTGGGGGACCTCCTTGAGATCGGAGAGGAAGAGGGGCACCCGGGGGCTTTTGGGGGGCCTGAGGAGGCGCATCCCCGCCTCCTCGGGGGTGCGGTCCCCCTTCTTGAGGTTGCAGGCCCGGCAGGCCGTCACCAGGTTCTCCCAGGTGGGCTTGCCCCCGCGGCTTTTGGGAAGGACGTGGTCCACGGTGAGCTCCCCCCCTTGGCGGCCGCAGTACTGGCAGGTGTAGCGGTCCCGCCGGAGGACGTTCCTGCGGTTCAGGGGGACGCGGCTTGGGCCCCTGCGCACCAGGCGCTTGAGGCGGATGACGCTGGGCACGGGGATCCGGGTGGAAGGGGTGTGGAGGTAGCGGCCGCTTTCCGAAAGCATCTCCGCGCTTCCCGAGAGCACCAAAAGCACGCTCCGCTTGATGCTGGCCAGGCCCAGCACCTCGTACCCCGCGTTGAGCACCAGGACGCGGGGGGCGTCTAGGTTGAGGGGCTTTTCCTCGGCTGGCCCCACGCTTTCTAGGATAGCAAAGGCTTCCCCTTAGAGCTGTGCTATGCTGAGGGCAACGATAGGGTTGGGAGGCCCCTATGACGAGACCTTTGGTTGCGCTCCTTTCCCTCCTGGGCCTGGCCCTGGCGGCTTCCCTGGAGGAGGCGGAGGCCCTTTTGCGCTCGGGGGACTACGCTCAGGCGGCCTTGGCCTACGAGGAGGTTCTGGCAAAGGACTACGGCCGCCTCGAGGCCCACCTGGGCCTGGGGGTGGCCCTCTTCCGGGCGGGCCGCCTGGAGGAGGCCCGCTTCGCCTTTGACCAGATGGTCCGGGTCTTCCCCGACCGGTACGAGGGCCACTTCAACCTGGGCCAGGTTTACCTGCGTTTGGGCAAGCCCGAGGAGGCGGCGGAGGCCTTCCAGAAAGCGGTGTCCTTAAACCCCACCGAGGAGGCCTACCTGGCCCTGGCCGCCGCCCTGGGCCAGGCGGGGAAGGCCAAGGAGGCGGCGGAGGCCTTGAGGAAGGGGTTCCTTCCCGAGCGGAGCCCGGCCTACCGCTTGGCCCTCGCCCAGGCCCTTTACGCCGCGGGAAGCCGGGCGGAGGCCGTGCCCGTCCTCTACGGGCTCCTGAACCAAGACCCCAAGGCGGCCGAGGCCTGGGAGCTTCTGGCCCGCATTTTGGCGGAGGAGGGCCTGAAGGGGCGGGCCCTCAGGGAGCTGGACCGGGGCCTGGCCCAGGTGGAGGGGAAGGCCAGGGCCCGGCTCCTTCTCCGCAAGGCCCTCCTCTCCGAGGCCCCCGAGCCCCTCTTGAGGGAGGCGTATGGGCTGGACCCCACTCTCTGGGAGGCCGCTTTCTATCTGGGCCAGACCAGGCTCCGGGCCGGGGACGCCAAGGGCGCCCTGGCTCCCCTCCTCGCCGCCTACCGCTTAAGCCCCGAGCCCCAGGTGGCCCAGGCCCTGGCGGTGGCCTACCTGCGTTTGGGAGACCCGAAAAACGCCTACCGCTACGCCGAGGAGGCGGGGCCTCCCGGGGCCTTCTTGAAGGCCCAGGCGGCCTACGCCTTGGGGAGGAAGGAAGAGGCCTTGAGGCTTTTGGAGGGGGTTTCCGCCCTCGAGGCCCAAGCCCTTAAAGGCGCCCTCCTCCTGGAGCTTGGGCGGGCCGAGGAGGCGGCGGGGGTGCTCCGCTCCTTGTACGAGTCCGGGCGGGACCCCCAGGTGGGGGTGAACCTGGCCGCCGCCCTGGTGGCCCTGAGGCGCTTCGGCGAGGCGGAACTCCTCCTCAGGGAGGGTGCTGGGGCGGGCCCCCGGACAGGCCGCCGCCTGGTACAACCTGGGCTTGGCCTGAGGGGCCTGGGCCGGGAAGGGGAGGCGGAGCGGGCCCTCCGGCAAGCCGCCGCCTTGGGCTCTAAGGAAGCCCAGGCCCTTCTTCGGAGGTAAGATGCGCTGGCTTAGGGAAAACTGGCTGGACGCTGATCTTCCTCCTCATCGCTTTGGTGGCGGCGGGTATCGTCCTTTACCTCACCGGGGTCAACCCCTTCGCCCGGCCCCAGGCCTCCTCCCCGGCCGCGGTCCAGCCCGCCCCTTCCCCTCAGGCCCTCGA
>BBBN01000006.1 GCA_001311585.1 Thermus sp. JCM 17653 | reverse complement strand
CCACCCCCGCCCCCAGAAGCCCCCCCAGGGCGAGGCCCACAAGGAAGGAGCGCATGGGTCCACCCTAGCACCGCCCCGCCGGGAGGGAAAAGGGCCCCTGACACCCTTTGTTCCCCAGGCCATCTTCCGGGGGCGGGTCTTCCCCTAGGCTGACCTCGTGCGCGCCACGGCCTTCCTCCTCTGCCTGGGCTTCCTCCGGGCCGCCGCCCTCTCCCCCGGGGACAAGGCTCCCCTCCTCGAGGCCGAGGACAGCTACGGCCGCCCCGTGGACCTAAAGGGAAGCTATGTGGTCCTCTGGTTTTACCCCAAGGCCAAAAGCCCCGGGTGCACCGCCCAGGCCAAGCGGTACTCGGAGCTTTACCCCGAGTTTCAGAGGCTCGGGGCCAGGGTCTACGGGGTGAGCCACGACCCCGCCGCCGAACAGTGCGACTTCGTGGAGAAGCTTGCCCTAAAGGGCGGCATGATTCCCGATCCCCAGGCCGCCTCGCCCGGGCCTACGGGGTGCGGAGCCTCCTCGCTTCTACCGCCGGGACACCGTCCTCCTCAACCCCGAAGCGGGTTGAGCGCATCTGGCGGAGCGTGAACCCCTTCAAGGACGCGGACACCGTGCTCGCCTACCTTAAGGAACGCACCCGCTAAAGGCCCTTCTCACGGAGGAGGCTTAAGATGTAGGGCGTGTACGCCCTCCGCGAGGCCCTTCGCCAGATCCTGAGGCACCCCACGGCCAGCCTCGCCACCTTCTTCACCGCCTTGGTCTCCTTCGCCCTCCTCTACTTCCTGGGCCTCCTCCTCTGGAACCTGGAAAAGGTGGTGCAGAGCCTGGAAAAGGAGCTGGAGGTGGCCGCCTTCCTCAAGGGGGACACCAACGTGGAGGCCTTGCTCACCGAGATCCAGGCCTGGCCCGAGGTGGGGGAGGTGCGCCTGGTGCCCAAGGAGGAGGCCCTGGCCCAGCTGGTCCTGGACTACCCCTACCTGGCCGAGGCCAAGGACCTGGTGGGGAATCCCCTCCCCGACACCCTGCGGCTGCGGCTGAGGAACCCGGAGGCGGTGCGCGCCGTAGCCGAGCGCCTCCGGAGGCTTCCCGGGGTGGAAGGGGTGGAATACGGAGGGGAGCTCACCGAGCGCCTGGTGCAGGTGCTCGCGGGAAGCCGCCTGGCCATGGGGGTGCTGGTGGGGCTTCTCCTCCTCAACACCTTCTTCAGCGTGATGGGCTCCATCCGCCTTTCGGTGGAAAGCCGCAAGGAAGCGCTGGCCATCATGCTCCTGGTGGGGGCCACACGGCGCTTCGTCCAGGGGCCCTTTGTGGTGGAAGGCCTCCTCCTGACCCTGGTGGCCGGGCTTCTGGCGGTGCTTTCGGGAGGAGGCCTCTATCTGGGGCTTTCCCGGGCCCTCCAGGGCCTCCTCCCCTTCCTCCCGGTCCTGGGCCCGGGGGATCTCCTGCGAACCGCCCTGGGGGTCCTCTCCCTGGCCCTGGTGCTGGGGGCAGGGGGAGCCTACATGGCCAGCCGGGCCTACCTCAAGGAGGTCTAGGGTGGTGCGGCTTGGGCTTTGGCTTTGCCTTCTCCTCTCCTTCCTGGCCCTGGGGCAGGACGTGGCCACCCAGGAAAAAAAAGGTGCGGGCCCTGGAGGCCGAGGCCGCCCGGGCCCGGGCCCTGGACCAGAAGGTCCAGGAGCAAATCCAGCGCCTCAACCGCGAGCTCGCCCGCCTCTCCCAGAGGGTGCAGAACCTCCTTTCGGAAAAGGCCCGCCTGGAGCAGGAGATTCGCCGCCTCGAGGGGGAAAGGCAAGCCCTGCGCCGGGAAATCGCCCGGCTCAAGGAGAGTATCCGGGAGACCGAGGCCCGGATCGCCAAGCTGGAAGCGAACCTCGAGGCCCTGAAGGGGAGGCTTGCGGCCCTCATGGGAAGCCTCTACCGGGAGCGGTCCGGCCGGTACCTGCCCCTCCTTCGGGCCCAGTCCTTCACCGACCTGGCGGTGCGGGCCCGCTGGGTGGGCTACATCTCCCGGCAGGACACCGAGCTGGTGCGCCTTTTCCAGGCCACCCTCAAGGCCCTCAAGGAGGAGCGGGAGCGCCTGGCCCTCCTTCTCCAAGACCTCACCGCCAAGGAAAGGGCCCTGGCGGAGAACCAAAAGGAGCTGGAATCCCAGCGCCAGAGCCTCGAGGCCACCCTGAAAAGCCTCCGCCAGGAAGAGGAGGGCAAAAAGGCCCTCCTCCGGGACGCCCTCAGCGAACGCCAGCGCCTGCAAAGCGCCCTGTCCCAGATCCAGGCCCGGGTGCTCTCCGAAAGGCAGAGGCTCCTGGAGCTCCAAAGGCAGGAGGAGGAAAGGCGGCGCCAGGAGGCCGCCCAGAGGCAGCACGCCGCCTCCAGGTCTTCTCCTCAGGTGGTGGTGCCTCCTCCGCCCCTTCCGGCCGCCGTGGGCCGCCTGGCCTTCCCCCTGCCCGGGGGAAGGGTGCTGGTGCCCTACGGCCAAGAGGGGCCCTTCCAGGTGATCCAGGGGCCCGCCCCGGGAAGCCCCGTCCAGGCGGCGGCGGAGGGGTACGTGGCGGGGATCCTCTACCTGCAACCTGGGCTACACGGTGATGCTGGTGCACACGGAAACCCTCTCCACCGTGTACACCAACCTGCAAGAACCCCTGGTGCAGGAGGGGGAGCGGGTGCGCCAGGGCCAGGTGCTGGGCTACACCGGCGGAGGGCTACTCATCCCCCCAGACGAGCTGGAGTTCCGGGTGGCGGTGCGGGTGGGAGGGGAAACCCGCTTCGTGGACCCCTCGGCCTACTACTAAATACCCCACCGCGGCTTTCGCCGCGGCGGGGGCCCCCAAAAAGCTTTTCCCAGCCTCAGTTCGTTGCGAAACCAAAGCGCGGGCGCCTAGGCGGGCTCTATAAGCCCGTAGTTGCCGTCCTTGCGGCGGTAGATGACGTTGATCTCGTCGGTCTTGGCGTTGCGGAAGACAAAGAAGTCGTGCCCCAGGGCCTCCATCTGGAAGGCGGCCTCCTCGGGTCCATGGGCTTCATCTCAAAGCGCTTCACCCGCACGATCCTGGGGCCTTCCTCCTCCTCGGGCTTGCGCAGGGCCTCGAGGTCCCGCACCTCGGGGGGAGGGGGACCCTGGTAGGAGTGGCGTTTGCCCACGTAGCGGCGCTCCTTGAAGCGCTTGAGCTGGGTCTCCAGGCGGTCCACCATGCGGTCAATGGCCACGTAAAGGTCGGGGTCCTCCTCCTCCACCCTTACCAGCCCCCGGGGAGGTCCACCTGCACCTCGGCCTTGGCCTTGCGCTCCACGTGCTGGCTTCCCGCCAGGGAAAGGACCACCTTGGCCATGAGCTCCCCGTTTTGGTAGCGGTCCAGGCGGGAAAGCTTTTTCTCCACGTAGTCCCGGATGCGTCGGTGATCTCCAGGTTGCGGCCGATGAGCTTGTAGATGTTCATGCGCCCTCCTTTCCGCCCCGGTCAGGCTTTCCCTTACCCTTATGCTACCACCTTCCCCGGGACGCTCGTCCCGCACCACCTGCCCCGCCTTCAGCACCACGACCCGGGTAGGGTAGGCCTCCAGAAGCTCCCGGCTATGGGTGGCCACCACCACCGTGGCCCCCCGCTGGTGGGCGGCCTTGAGGATGTCCAGCACCTGGAGGGCGTTCTCCGGATCCAGGTTGCCCGTGGGCTCGTCGGCGAGGATGACCGGGGGGTCCAGAAGAAGCGCCCGGGCCAGGGCCACCCGCTGGGCCTCCCCCACGGAAAGCTCCTCGGGGAAGGCCCGCTTCTTGTGGGCAAGCCCCACCCGGCGAAGGGCGGTGGTGATCCTTTCCGGCCACTCCCTACGGGGAACGCCCTGGACCTGGAGGACGAAGGCCAGGTTCTCCTCCACGGTCATGTCGGCGAGGAGCCGGTGGTCCTGGAAGACCATGCCGATCCGGCGGCGGTGGAGAGCGATGCCGTCTCCCTTTAAGGCCTTCAGGTTCTGCCCGGCGAAGTAGACCGCTCCCTGGGTGGGGATAAGCCGCCTGAGGATGAGGGCCAGAAGGGTGGACTTTCCCGCCCCCGAGTGCCCCACCACGAAGACGAACTCTCCCTTCTTGACCTCGAGGTTCACGTTGTAGAGGGCCTTGGTCTTGGTGCGGGGGTACTCCAGGCTCACCCGGTGGAAGGCGATCATGCCCCCACTATAGGGAGGTGGGGCACGCTTTGTTCTCATGGAAAGGCGCTATAGTGAAGGCGAGTGAGGGAGAAGATGAAGCGAAGCGCATGGGTCATCGCAGGGCTTGGGGTGCTCTTGGCCTTGGTCTACGCCCAGCTCCCCCGCCCCCAGGCGGAAAACCTGTTGCAGAACCCCAACGGCCAGGCCCTTCTGGAGGTCTACCAGAGGATCCAGCAGGACTACCTAGAGTCCCTTCCCCGGGAAAAGCTGAACAAGCTCCTGGAGGGGGCCATCGGGGGGATGGTCCAGGCCCTCGAGGACCCCTTCACCAGCTACTCGCCGCCCCAGCGGGCGAGCCTGCGGCAGGAAGACCTAAGGGGGGAGTTCTACGGCATCGGGGCCACCCTCACCCCCGCCAACCCCGACGGCACCGGGGCCAGGATTGAGGGGGTGATGAAGGGGCTTCCCGCCCAGCGGGCGGGCCTCAGGGCCGGGGACGTGATCCTCGAGGTGGACGGGGAGGACGTGACCAAGCTTCCCCTCCAGGAGGTGGTGGCCCGCATCCGCGGCCGGGAAGGGACCAAGGTCACCCTCAAGGTGCGCCGGGAAGGGGTTCCCGCCCCCTTGGTCTTTGAGCTCGTCCGGGAGAAAGTGGAGATCATCTCGGTCTCCACGGGCAGGATTGGGGACGTGGGCTACGTGGCCCTGGAAACCTTCGCCAACTTCAAGGTGGAGGACCAGCTGAAGAAGGCCATAGAGGACCTAAAGGCCCAAGGGGTGAAGAAGCTCATCTTTGACCTCCGGGACAACGGCGGCGGCCTTCTGGACCAGGGGTGCGCCGTGGCCAGCGCCTTCCTGAAGGAAGGACCCATCGTCTACACCCGCACCAAGAACCTCACCCGGGTCTGGTGCGAGGCCACGGGAAGGCCCCTCTGGGACGGGCCCATGGTGGTTCTGGTGAACGGGAACTCCGCCTCGGCCAGCGAGATCGTGGCCGGGGCCCTCCAGGACTACGGCCGGGCCAAGCTTATCGGGGAGAAGACCTTTGGCAAGGGCGTGGGCCAGACCCCCTACACCCTGGCCAACGGGGGCGAGCTCACCCTGGTGACCTTTGAGTGGCTCACCCCCAAGCGCCGGGCCATCAACAAGGAGGGCCTAAAGCCCGACATCGAGGTCAAGGACACCCGCTTCCCCACCCCCTTCTCCCTCCAGGGGGCGGGGGCCCCGCCCGGGGCGGAGGTGACGGTGACCCTAAACGGCAAGACGGTGAAGGTGAAGGCCGACGGGGAAGGCAAGTTCACCTACGCCGAGCCCCAGCGGCAAAGGCCCCTCCCCGAGGAGCGGGGCCAGGCCGCGCTGGACCCCGGGAACGACGCCATCCTGAAGCGGGCCCTGGAGGAGCTGAACCGCTAAGTACCCCGTTGCGGCTTTCGCCGCAACGGGGGCCCCAAAAGGGGCTTCGCGTGCCTTAGGGTAAGGCTGTAGACCGAGAGCCCCGGGCTTATTTCACCACCGCCCCGGGCGGCACTTCCCCCTCCACGGTCACCAGGGCCAGGGCCTCCCCCTCCTGGGCGGCCAGGATCATCCCCTGGCTCTCAATGCCCCGGAGCTTGGCGGGCTTGAGGTTCGCCACCAGGACCACCTTCTTGCCCACGAGCTCCTCGGGGCGGTACCACTTGGCGATCCCCGAGACCACGGTGCGCTCCTCGTTCCCCAGGGAAAGCCTGAGGACCAAAAGCCGATCGGCGTTCGGGTGCCTCTCCGCGGCCACCACCTGGGCCACCCGGAGCTCCACCTTGGCGAAGTCCTCTATGCCGATGCTCTCCCTGGCCTCCTCCTTGGAAGCGGCCCTTCGCTCCTCCTTCGGGAAGAGGACGGGAGCCTCCTCGGGGATGGGATGGGACTCGGCCAAGCCCCAGCGCTCGGCCTCCTCGAGGCGCACCTCCTCCTTAAGCCCCAAGGCCCGCCTAAGCTCCGCCATCTTGTCCGGCATGGCGGGGGTGAGGAGGATGGAGGCGATCCTGAGGCCCTCCACCACCCGGTAGAGCGCGGCCCGGGCCTCCTTCGGGTCCTTCTTGAAAAGCTCCCAGGGCTTCTTCTCGTTGATGTAGCGGTTCAAGGCCTTGACGTAGGCCATGGCCTCCTCGAGGGCCACGTGGAACTTGAGCTCCCGCACCAAAGGCCTGAGCCTCCCCGCAAGCCCCGTCCCCTCGGCCAGTTCCTCCCCCGCCACGGGCTCGGGGATGCGGCCCTCGGCGAAGCGGAAGAGCATGGCCCGGGTCCGCTGCACCAGGTTCCCCAGATCGTCGGCCAGGTCGGCCTCATACCGGGTCCTGAGGCTTCCTCGCTCACCGGGGTGTCCTGGCCGTAGGGGATCTCCCGGAGGAGGTAGTAGCGCAGGGCATCCCGGCCGTACTTTTCCAGAAGGGCGAAGGGGTCCACCACGTTCCCCAGGGTCTTGGACATCTTGCGCCCGTCCGGGCCCAGCAAAAACCCCCCCACGTTCAGGTGGCGGTACATGGGGATCCCCGCGGCCTTCAGCATGGTGGGCCAGAAGACGGCGTGGGGCTTCAGGATGTCCTTGCCGATGAGGTGCCAGGCGTGGGGCCAGAAGGTCCGGTAGGCCTCCCCCTCGGGGTAGCCCAGGGCGGAAACGTAGTTCAGGAGGGCGTCAAACCAGACGTAGGTAACGTGGTTCTCGTCCCAGGGGAGGGGGATGCCCCAGGGGACGCGGGACCTGGGCCTGGAGATGGAGAGGTCCCCGATGGGCTCGGAAAGCATGGCCAGGACCTCGTTCCTATACCCTTCGGGGCGGATGAGGTCGGGGTTTTCCTGGATGTACTCCTGAAGCCAAGGGCGGTACTTCTCCATGCGGAAGAAGTAGTTCCCCTCCCTCCGCCGCTCCACGGGCCGCCCGTGGATGGGGCAGAGGCCCTCCACGAGTTCCTTCTCCGTGTAGAAGCGCTCGCAGGAGACGCAGTAGAGGCCCTCGTACTCCCCGTAGTAGATGTCCCCGGCCTCGTAGACCTTCTTTAGGACGAGCTCTACCACCTTCTTGTGCCTTTCCTCCGTGGTGCGGATGAAGTCGTCGTAGGCGATGCCGAGGAGGTCCCAGGCCCGCTTGAAGCGCCTGGAGACCCGGTCCACGAAGGCCTTGGGGTCTTCCCCTGCCCTCTCGGCCGCCCGGTAGACCGTCTCCCCGTGCTCGTCGGTGCCGGTGAGGAAGAAGGTGCGGTAGCCGTCCAGGCGGTGCCATCGGGCCAGGAAGTCCGCCACCACCGTGGTGTAGGCGTGGCCCAGATGGGGCTCGGCGTTCACGTAGTAGATGGGGGTGGTCACGTAAAAGACCTTTTCCATGCGCCCTCCTAAAAAAAACCGGGGCACGCGCCCCGGGCGGGGAAGCCTCCCCGCCCTAGGGCCGGGGCATGCCCTTCATGGCCCCCATTCTACGGCAGAAGCTCCTCCACCCCAAAAGGCCCCGCCACCAGGGCCCGGGTGGCCATCCCCACGAAAAGCCCCGTCTCCACCACCCCAGGGATCTCCAAGAGGGCCCGGTGCAGGCCCAGAGGATCCCCGATGGGGCCGAAGCGGCAGTCGGCGATGAGGTGGCCGTTATCGGTGAAGTAGAACTCGTCCCCGTCCATGCGGAGCTCAGGCTCCCCCCCCAGATCGGCGATGGCCTGAGGGTCGCCCGGTGGCCGAAGGGGACGATCTCCACCGGCACCGGCCCCCGGCCCAGGACGGGCACTTTCTTGGTGTGGTCGGCGATGACCAAAAACTCCTTGGCCGAGGCCTCCACGATCTTCTCCCGCAGAAGGGCCCCGCCCATGCCCTTGACGAGGGCGAGCCCCGGGGCGATCTCGTCCGCCCCGTCTATGGCCAGGTCCACCCCTTCAGGGGGAAGGTCCACGAGGGGGATCCCCTCCCGCTTGGCGAGCTCCTCGGTGGCCCTCGAGGTGGGTACCCCCACCACCCTCCTAAGCTCCCCCTCCCGAAGCGCCGGGCGAGCTCGAGGACGGCGTAGCGGGCGGTGGAACCCGTGCCCAGGCCCACCACCATCCCCTCCTGGACGTAGGCGATGGCGGCGTGGGCGGCCTCTTTCTTGTAGCTCTCCAAGGGACGCTCCATCAGGCCCCCCTAAGCGCGTCCAGGGCCTCCGCCACCTCGAGGGCGTGCCCCTCGGGGGAGACCTTGCGCCAGACCTTGGCGATGCGGCCCTCGGGGTCTATGAGGAAGGTCTGGCGGAGCACCCCCTCCACCTCCTTGCCGTAAAGCTTCTTCTTGCCCCAAGCGCCGTAGGCCCCGATGACCTTCCGCTCGGGGTCGGCGAGGAGGGGAAAGTTCAAGCCGTACTTCTCGGCGAAGCGCTTGTGGCTTTCCACGTCGTCCGCCGAGACCCCGAGGACCACCGCCCCCAGGGCCTCTAGGCTTCCCATGTGGTCCCGGAAACCGCAAGCCTCCTTGGTGCACCCGGGGGTGTCGTCCTTGGGGTAGAAGTAAAGGACCACCCACCGCCCCCGGTAGTCGGAGAGGCGGTGGACCTTGCCCTCCTGGTCGGGGAGGGCGAAATCCGGGGCGGGCGTGCCTTCCATGGGGGGCATTATAGCTTGTAACCGAAACGGCGAAGCAGGTCCTTGCGCCAGGCCACCTCGGCCTCGTCCTCCACGCCTAAGGGCGTGAAGCCGTCCATGACCCCGAGGATGGCCCTCTGCTCTCCCTCCTCGGCCACCACCACCTTAAGGGGGTTGGCGGTGGCGGCGAAGATCCGCACCACCTCGGGACAAGCCTTCACGGCGTGGAGGACGTTGATGGGGTAGAAGCCCTCGCCCAAGACGATGAGAAAGGCGTGGCCCGAGGCCAGGTTGAGGAGGTTCTTCACGGCGAGCTCCACCAGCTCAGGGTCCGTCCCCGAGCGGCGAACGAGGCGCTTGCCGCTAGCTCGGAGAAGGCGAGGCCGAACTTGATGCCGGGCACCGCCGTCACCAAAGCCTCGTGCAGGTCCTCCACCGTCTTGATGAAGTGGGCCTGGCCCAGGATGACGTTCAGGTTCTCGGGCTTCTCAATGGGAACCAGCTTGAGCTCCATGCCTCCGATTTTACCCGAGGCCACCCCCGGCCTTGGGGTCTTGGGTGTAGCATAGGGGCCATGGACGTCCTGGAGAAGGCCGTGGCCGGGGAGAGGCTTTCCGAGGCCGAGGTCCTGAGCCTCTTTGACCTGCCCCTGCCCGAGCTCGCCGCCGCCGCCCACGAGGTGCGGCTCAAGAAGACCGACCCCGAGGTGGTGACCTTTCTCATAGACCGCAACATCAACTACACCAACGTCTGCACCGTGGCCTGCGCCTTCTGCGCCTTTTACCGCACCAAGAGGCAGAAGGACGCCTACACCCTGGGCTACGAGGAGATCGCGCAGAAGGTGGAGGAGCTTTACCGGGTGGGGGGGAAGCGGATCCTCATGCAGGGCGGGGTAAACCCCGAGCTTCCCCTGGAGTGGTACCTGGACCTCCTCCGCTACCTCAAGGGGCGCTTCCCCGACCTGCGCATAGACGCCTTTAGCCCCGAGGAGATCCTGGGCCTGGAGCGCCTTACCGGCCTTAAGGCCGAATACATTCTGGAGAAGCTCAAGGAAGCGGGCCTGGACGGGATGCCGGGAGCGGGGGCGGAGATCCTGGTGGACGAGGTACGCCTCAAGGCGGCCCCCGCCCGCATCCGGACCGCCGACTGGTACCGCATCGTGGACGCCGCCCAGGCCCTGGGGCTTTACACCCTGGCCAGCATGGTCATCGGCTTCGGGGAGGGCAAGGGGGAAAGGACCGCCCACCTCCTGGGCCTCCGCGCCCAGCAGGATAGGGCTTTGGAACGCTACGGGAACGGCTTCGCCGCCTTCGCCCTCTGGACGCTCCAGGTGGAGCACACCCGCCTCAAGGGCAAGGCCCCAGGGGCCACGGCCCACGAGTACCTGAAGACCCTGGCCATCGCCCGCCTCGCCCTGGACAACTTCGCCCACTTCCAGCCTCCTGGCCCACCCTGGGCTTCAAGGTGGCCCAGACGGCCCTCTACTACGGGGCCGACGACTTCGGGAGCACCATGCTGGAGGAAAACGTGGTCTCGGCGGCGGGGGGGCACGGGCGCACCCACGCCACGGTGCGCCAGATCGTGCGCCACATCGTGGACGCCGGGTTCAAGCCCGCAGAAAGGGACCCCCTCTACCGCATCCTCCGCTACCCCGACGCCGAGGCCATCCTCAGCGAGCCCAAGCCCGTAGAGCTGCCCCTGGCCTAATACCACCCCATGCTGGCCCAAGCCAGCATGGGGGCCCCGGCCAAAAAGGCCCGCAGGGCTTCCGTACCTGGGCTTAGGCGAAGGATTCACGCCAAAGGGGTATAAGTGCCCCCCAAAACCCTCTCCTAGCCCCGTTTCGGGCATCCCATGTCGCGAAACCCAAGCGCGGGCACCTAGGGGGTGGCCTCCTTCAGGTAAAGGCCCTGCCGGATCTCCTCCAGGATGGGGCCCAAGGGGCGGCCCGCCTCGAGGGCCCGCACCAAGGCGCTCCCCACCACCACCCCGTCGGCCACCGCCGCCTGCTCCGCCGTGGCCCGGTTGGACACGCCAAAGCCCACAGCAACGGGGATAGGGGTCTGGGCCCGGATGCGGCCCACCAGGTCTTTCACCTCCTCAGGAAGCCTCTCCCGCTCCCCCGTGACCCCGGTGACGGAGACGGCGTAGACAAAGCCCGTGGCGTGGCGGACCACGGTGGCGATGCGCGCCTCCGTGGAGGTGGGGGCAAGAAGGAAGACCGTCTCCAGGCCGATCTCCTGGGCCAGGCGCACCAGGGCCGGGTCCTCATCGGGGGGCAGGTCGGGGAGGATCACCCCCGTGGCCCCCGCCTGCCTGAAGAGGCCAAAGAAGCGCTCCGGCCCCCAGGCCAGGACGGGGTTCAGGTAGGTCATGAGGAAAAGGGGTTTTTCCGTAAGGGCGCGCACCTCCCGGACGAGCTCCAAAGCGCCCTGTACGCTCATCCCCTTCCTCAGGGCCACCTCGCTCGCCCGCTGGATCACGGGGCCGTCCCCCAGGGGGTCGGAGTAGGGCAGGCCGATCTCCAGAAGGTCGGCATAGGGCAGGACTTCCTCCACCGCCTGCAAAAAGCCCTCCCGGCTGGGAAAGCCCGCGGTGAGGTAGGGGATGAGGCGGCCCGGCCCTGCCCCTTGGCCCGGGCGAAGGCTTCTTGGGTGGTCATAGCTCCCCCCCGAGGAGGCGCATGGCCTCGGTCACGTCCTTGTCCCCCCGGCCAGAAAGGTTGATGACCACCACCTCGTCCTTGCCCATCTCCGGCACCACCTTGGCGGCGTGGGCGATGGCGTGGGCCGATTCCAGGGCGGGGATGATGCCCTCAAGCCGCGCCAGGAGCTTGAAGCCCTCCAAAGCCTCCTCGTCGGTCACGCTGGCGTACTCGGCCAGGCCGGTGTCGGCGTAGTAGCTGTGCTCCGGCCCCACCCCAGGGTAGTCCAGCCCCGCAGAGACGGAATGGGCCGGGGTGATCTGGCCGTCGTGATCGTAAAGGAGGTACATATAGCTCCCGTGCAAAACGCCCCGTTTCCCCGCCCCGATGCTGGCGGCGTGCCTTCCCGTGGAAAGCCCCTCCCCGGCGGCCTCCACCCCGATGAGCCGAGGCCGCTCCGCCTCAGGAAGGTAGGCGAAGGGGGCGAAGAGGCCGATGGCGTTGGAACCCCCCCCCACGGCGGCGATGAGGGCGTCGGGCAGACGGCCGAAAAGCTCCAGGCTCTGCCGCTTGACCTCCTCCCCGATGACGCTCTGGAAGTCCCGGACCATCATGGGGTAGGGGTGGGGGCCCACCACGGAGCCCAGGATGTAGAAGGTGGTGCGCACGTTCGTGATCCAGTCGCGGATGGCCTCGTTGGTGGCGTCCTTGAGGGTGCGGCTTCCTGCGGCCACGGGGCGCACCTCGGCCCCCAGGAGCTTCATGCGGAAGACGTTCAGGCCTGCCGCCGCACGTCCTCCTCCCCCATGTAGACCACGCACTCCATGCCGAAGAGGGCCGCCACCGTGGCCACGCTCACCCCGTGCTGCCCCGCCCCCGTTTCGGCGATGACCCGCCGCTTGCCCATGCGCCTCGCCAGGAGGGCCTGCCCCAAGGTGTTGTTGATCTTGTGGGCCCCGGTGTGGAGGAGGTCCTCCCGCTTGAGGTAGACCTGGGCCCCGCCCCAGTGCTGGGAAAGCCGCTTGGCGTGGTAGAGGGGGGTGGGCCTCCCGGCGAAGTTCCTCAGGTAGTGGTCCAGCTCCGCCAAAAAGGCAGGGTCCTTCTTGGCCTCCCGGTAGGCGGCCTCCACCTCCTCCAGGGCCGGGATCAAGGTCTCCGGCACGTACCGCCCCCCGTAGCCCAAAGCGGCCCCGCTCGTTGGGTAAAGGAAAATCGGGTAAGGTGAGCATATCCCTCCAGAAGAAGGCGCCAAGCGCCCGCAAGCCTTTTTATCCTAAGCCTTCAGGGCCGCCAGGGCCAAGCCCAGGGAAAGCGGCCAGGCTCGGTAGCGCCCGTGGCGCCGCTTGCAGGCGAAGGGGGTTCTGGCCCGCATGCCCTAAGGGTAAGAGGGAAAGGAGCGCCTGGCAAGTAGACTGGGAAGCATGGAGCCTGGAAGGGTCATCCCCGTCCTGGACAAAGGGTTCGTCCGCCTGGTGGACGTGATGGGAAGCGACCAGGCCATCGTGCAGGCGGCCCGGGTGTCCTACGGGGAAGGGACGAAGACGGTGCGGGAAGACGCCGCCCTCATCGACTACCTCATGCGCCACCGCCACACGAGCCCCTTTGAGATGGTGGAGTTCAAGTTCCACGTGAAGGCCCCCCTTTTCGTGGCCCGGCAGTGGTTCCGCCACCGCACGGCGAGCGTCAACGAGATCTCGGGGCGCTACTCCGTCCTCAAGGAGGAGTTCTACGAGCCAAAGGCCTTCCGCAGGCAGGCGAGGAGGAACAAGCAGGCCTCCGAAGGCACCCTCTTGGACGAGGAGGCCATGGCCTTGGCGAAGGAGGCGGAAGAGGAGGCCTACGCCGCTTACCAGGCCCTCCTGCAAAAGGGCGTGGCCCGGGAGATGGCCCGGATGGTCCTTCCCTTAAGCCTCTACACCGAGTTCTACTGGAAGCAGGACCTGCACAACCTCTTCCACTTCCTCAAGCTCCGCCTCGCCCCCGAGGCGCAATGGGAGATCCGCCAGTACGCCCAGGCCATCGCCGAGATCGTCAAGGCCAGGGTTCCCTTGGCCTGGGCCGCCTTTGAGGAGCACGTCCTCCACGGGGCTTCCCTCTCCAGGACCGAGGTTTTGGCCCTCCGGGGCCTCCTCACCCCCGAGACCTACGAGAAAGCCCTCGCCGCTTTGGGCCTTGGGGGAAGCCGCCTAAGAGAAGCCCTGGAAAAGCTCTTCGGGCCTTTGGATACCCCCTTGGCGTGAATCCTTCGCCGAAGCCCCTTTTTGGGGCCCCCACCGCGGCGAAAGCGTGGTGGGTGCCTAAGCGAGCTCCTCCACCTTCTTCCCCGCTTGCGCCTCCAGGAGGCGGTAAAGCTCCTCCTCCGTGAGGACGGGGACCCCCAGGGCCTTGGCCTTCTCCAGCTTGCTCCCGGGGTTTTCCCCCACCACGAGGTAGCTCGTCTTGCGGCTCACGGAGTCCGTCACCTTGGCCCCAAGGCGCCGGAGGAGGGCCTTCACCTCCTCCCGGGGCCGGGAAAGCTCCCCGGTGATCACGAAGGTGAGGCCCTTTAAGGCCTCGCTCCCCTTCTCCTTGGCCTCCATTTCCACCCCCGCTCCTTAAGCCTCCGCACCAGGTGGCGGAAGGCGGGGTCCTTCAGGGTCTCCAGGATCGCCCTGGCGGTGAGTTCCCCCACCTCCTCTACCTCCAAAAGCTCCTCCAGGCTGGCCTCGAGGAGGCGGTCCATGTTCCCGAAGCGGGCCGCCAGGTTCCGGGCCAAGACCTCCCCCACCCCGGGGAGCCCCAAGGCGTAGAGGAGGCGCTCCAGGCCTCGGCGTTTGCTCTCCTCTATCTGGCGGAGGAGGTTCTCCGCGCTCTTCTCCCCCATGCGTTCCAGGCCCACCAGGTCTTCCTTCCTCAAACGGTAAAGGTCGGCCACGTCCTTGACCAGGCCCTTTTCCAGAAGCTTCTCTATGAGCTTCTCCCCCAGGCCCTGGATGTCCATGGCCTTGCGGGAAGCGTAGTGGCGGAGGGCCTCAAAGCGCTTGGCGGGGCACAGGGGGTTGGGGCAACGGTGGACCTTCCCTTCCTTGAGGAGGCGGTGGCCGCACTCGGGGCAGGTTTCGGGCCAGCGCACGGGCCTCTCCTCCCCCGTGCGCCTCTCCTTGAGGACCCGGATCACCTCGGGGATGACCCCGCCCGCCTTGTGCACCAAAACCCAGTCCCCGATGCGGATGTCCAGCTCCTCTATGTAGCTCTCGTTGTGCAGGGTGACCCGGGAGACCTCGCTGCCCTCTATGAAGACCGGTTCCAAGATCCCCACGGGGGTCACCCGCCCGGTGCGCCCCACCTGGAAGACCACGTCCAATAGCCTCGTCTCCTTCTCCTCGGCGGGGAACTTGTAGGCGATGGCGAAGCGGGGGGCGCGGGCGGTGTAGCCGAGCTCCCGCCAAAGGCGAAGCTCGTCCAGCTTCACCACCACCCCGTCCGCCTCAAAGGGAAGCGCCCGCCGCCTCTTCAGCCAGTCCTGGTAGACCGCCTCCACCCCTTCCGCCCCCACGGCCCGGGTAAAGCCGTGCTCCACGGGGAAGCCCTTCTCCTTGAGCCAGTGGAGGAGGGCGAACTGGGTGGCGACCCCTTCCCTCTCCACCTCCTCTAGCCCGAGCCCCAGGGCGTAGAAGGTGGCCCTGAGGCCCCGCTTGGCGGTGATGCGGGGGTCCTTCTGCCTTAGAGAGCCCGCCGCCGCGTTCCTGGGGTTTTTGAAGATCTTCTCCCCCCGCTCCTCCAGCTCCTCGTTGAGCCGGAGGAAGGCCTCTATGGGCATGTAGACCTCCCCCCGGACCTCGAGGCGCTCCGGCACCCCCTTGAGCCTTCTCGGAATGGTGGGGATGGTGAGGAGGTTCTGGGGTCACCTCCTCCCCACCTCCCCGTCCCCCCGGGTGGCCCCGTAGACCAGGACCCCGTCCTCGTAGTAAAGGTTCACGGAAAGCCCGTCCACCTTGTGCTCCACCGTGTAGGCGAAAGGCCCCTCCCGCCCCAGGGCCCGCCCTACCCGCTCCTCAAAGGCCCGGACCTCCTCCAGGGAAAAGGCGTTGTCCAGGGAGTACATGCGGGTGGGATGGCGGATGGCCCGGAAGGTGGCCTCCAGGGGCTTTGCCCCCACCTGAAGGGTGGGGGAGTCGGGGCTCCTTAGCTCGGGGAAACGCTCCTCCAGCTCCTTGAGCTCCCTAAGGAGGCGGTCGTACTCGGCGTCGGAGATCTCCGGGGAATCCAGGACGTAGTAGCGGTAGTTGTGGTAGCGGATGAGGTCCCTAAGCTCGTTCACCCGCCTGCGGGCTTCCTCGAGGGTCATGCCTTGAGTTTACCCAAGCCCGGTATAATAGGCCCCGGCGAGTAGCCACGGAGGTGAACATGAAACGAGCGTTGGCGCTTATGACGGTGCTGGCCCTGGGCCTCGGCCTGGCCCAGGTGCGGGTGGGGATCGCCTTTGACGCCGGCGGCAAGTTTGACCGCTCCTTCAACCAGTCCGCCTGGGAAGGGGCGCAGAAGGCGGCCAAGGACTTCGGGGTCAAGCTCTTTGACTTCGAGCCCGCCGACCCCTCCAGGTGGGCCAGGGCATCCGCACCTTCGCCGAGGAGGGCTTTGACCTGGTCATCGGCGTGGGCTTCGCCAACGAGCCCGCCATCACCGCCACGGCCAAGGAGTTCCCCAAGGTGAACTTCGCCGTGATTGACGCCGTGCCCGGAGAAGGGAAGCTCCCCAACGCCGTGGGCCTGGTCTTCCGCGAGCACGAGGGCAGCTTCCTGGTGGCTACATCGCCGGGAAGATGAGCCGCACCGGCATCGTGGGCTTCATCGGGGGCATGGACATCCCCCTCATCCACAAGTTTGAGGCGGGCTTCCGCGCCGGGGCCGAGTACGCCTTCAAGGAGGACAAGATCCAGGGCAAGGTGCTGGTGGGCTACGTGGGCAACACCCCTGCCGCCTGGAACGACCCGGCCAAGGCCAAGGAGATCGCCGCGGCCCAGGTGCGCCAGGGCGCCGACATCATCTACGCCGCCGCGGGCGGCTCGGGCCTGGGGCTCATCGACTACGTGAAGCAGGCCAAGTGCCTCAAGGAAGGGGGCAGCGTCAAGTTCGTGCGCAAGGCCGACCCCTACGCCAAGGTGCCCAAGTACGCCGACTACACCAAGGCCTGCGGCACCGACGGCACCAAGGCCACGCCCCTCTTCTTCATCGGCGTGGACGCCAACCAGAACTACCTGGGCGACACCGACAACAACCCCGCCACCCTGAACCACGGCCTCACCTCCATGATGAAGCGGGTGGACGTGGCCACCTACGAGGTGATCAAGAGCGTGGTGCAGAAGGCCTTTAAGGGTGGGGTACGGGAGTTTGGCCTGGCCAACAACGGCGTGGGCTACGCCCTGGACCAGTACAACAAGGCCCTGATCCCCGCAGGCGTGGTGAGCAAGCTGGAGGTCCTGAAGCAGCAGATCATCAAGGGGCAGATCAAGGTGCCCGAAAGCCGCTAAGGGGCGGGGGGCCTAAAGCCGGGGCCTTCTGGCCCCGGTTTTCTCGTATACTCCTCCCGTGGCGAAGGCCCTGGTCCTCAAGGACATCACCAAGCGCTTCCCCCTGGTCCTGGCCAACGACCGCATCTCCTTGGACCTGGAGTGGGGCGAGGTCCTGGCCTTGGTGGGGGAAAACGGGGCGGGCAAGTCCACCCTGATGAAGATCGTCTACGGCCTCCAGCCCCCCGACTCGGGGGAGATGTGGGTGGAGGGGAGGCCCTACCGGCCCAAAAGCCCCCTGGACGCCATAAGGGCGGGGATCGGGATGGTGCACCAGCACTTCATGCTGGTGGAGCCCTTTACCGTGCTGGAGAACCTGGTCCTGGGCCTCGAGCCCGGAAGCCCCCTCTTTCTGGACCTGGAAGCCGCCCGCAGAAAGGCCACGGCCCTCATGGAGGAGCTGGGCTTCCAGGTGCCCCTGGACGAGAAGGTGGAAAACCTCCCCGTGGGCCTGCAGCAGCGGGTGGAGATCCTCAAGGCCCTCTACCGGGAAGCCAGGATCCTCATCCTGGACGAGCCCACCGCCGTCCTTACCCCCCAGGAGGCCGAGGAGCTCTTCCGTTTCCTCCGGGGCTACGTGGCGAGGGGCAACGCCGCCATCTTCATCAGCCACAAGCTCAAGGAGGTGCTGGAGGTCTCCGACCGCGTCACCGTGATCCGGGACGGGAGGGTGGTGGGCACGGTCAGGACCCGGGAAACCTCCCTGGAGGCCCTGGCCCGCATGATGGTGGGCCGGGAGGTGGTGCTAAAGGTGGAGAAGGGTCCGGCGAGGCCGGGAGAGGTGGTCCTGGAGGTGGAGGGCCTCGAGGCCCCGCCCCGCCTCAGGGGGGTGAGCTTCCAGGTAAGGGCCGGGGAGATCGTGGGCATCGCCGGGGTGGAGGGGAACGGCCAGACCGAGCTGGTGGAGGCCTTGGCAGGTCTTCGCCGCCATAGGGGAGTGGCCCGCTACCTGCAAAGGCCCCTTCCCCCCATGGCCCGGGGGGTGCGGGAGCTAGGGGTGAGCCACATCCCCGAGGACCGCCTCCTCCGCGGCCTGGTCCTGGACTTCTCCGTGAAGGAGAACGCCGTTTTAGGGGACCACCACCGCCTGCTTCCGGGGGTTCCTGGGCTTTCTGGACGAGGGGGCCCTCGAGGCCCACGCCCAGCGCCTGGTGGAGCGCTTTGACGTCCGCCCCCGCTCCACCGCCCTCTCCGCCCGGCGCTTCTCGGGGGGCAACCAGCAAAAGATCGTGGTGGGAAGGGAGCTTCTAAGGGGCCCCAGGCTCCTCATCGCCGCCCAGCCTACCCGGGGTGTGGACGTGGGGGCCATTGAGTTCATCCACCGCCAGCTGGTGGAAGCCCGGGACCAAGGCATGGCGGTGCTTCTGGTCTCCGCCGACCTCTCCGAGGTCCTGGCCCTTTCCGACCGCATCCTGGTGATGTACGGGGGAAGGATCGTGGGGGAGCTTTCCCCAGAGGAGGCCACCGAGGAACGGCTTGGCCTCCTCATGGCCGGCATCACCGCCTAAGTACCCCA
The DNA here is from genome assembly GCA_001311585.1 of Thermus sp. JCM 17653. Classification (GTDB taxonomy): domain Bacteria; phylum Deinococcota; class Deinococci; order Deinococcales; family Thermaceae; genus Thermus. Next base: position 592 of record BBBN01000006.1, on the reverse strand, counting down.
AAGGGTCTCCTCCCAGCCCTAAGTACCCCAGTGCGGCACATAGTTCGGGCATCCCTTAGGGGGGCCTTACACCGCCCCATGCTGGCTTGGGCCAGCATGGGGTGGCATTACTCCCGAAACTCCCCCGCCACCCGGGAAAGGACCACCACCTCCCCGGTCCTCAGGGCGTAGCGCACCGCCTCGCCCCGGACAAAGCCCTTCTCGTCCCGGCTTTCCACCCCGCCGTAGAGGTAGGCGTAGCCTCCTTCTCCCGAAGGAGGGCCTTCTCCGCCCGGCTGGTGCGCCCCCCCTGGGCAAAGACCACCCCGCCCAGCAGCCAGAGGCGGTCCTCGTCCAAGAGGTAGCGAAGGCTTCCCGCCTTGCCGGCGAGGGGCTTCTCCCCCTGGCGCTCCACCTCGAGGGGCCCTCCAAAAACGCCTCCCCGGTGTCGTTGCGGTAACGCAGGCGGCTTCCCTTGACCCGCACTGCCCCCTGGGCCACAAAGACCTCCCCAGGACCCGGGCGGAGCTCCAGACGCCCCTCCTCCTCCCAAAAACGGGCCTCCCCCCCGGAGAGAAAAAGCTCCTCCTGCCCCCCCCGCTCCACCACCGCC
>BBBN01000005.1 GCA_001311585.1 Thermus sp. JCM 17653 | reverse complement strand
CCAAAGGGAGGCCCCCCCCCAAGCTGCTTCCGGGCCGGGAGCGGATCTTGAGGGTGGCCGCCTGCCTCAAGGCGTAAAGGGCTTGGCCGCGGAAGCCCAGGGTGTGGATGCGCTCGGGGTCCCTGAGCTTGCTGGTGGCGAAGGGCTCCACGGCGAGGGGGAGGTCTTCCAGGGGAATCCCCTCCCCATCGTCCTCCACCACGAGCCTCTCCAGCCCCCCGCCCCAAAGCTCCACCCGCACCCTTTTGGCCCCGGCGTCCAGGGCGTTTTCCAGAAGCTCCCGCACGGCGTCCTTCACCGCGAGGAGGACCTCGCCCCGGGCGAGGAGGCCCCTGAGCTCGGGAGGCAGGGGGCGGATCACCCCTTCATGCTACCCAGGGGGAGGCCCAGGGCCAAGGCCTTGAGCTCGTGGAGGAACCTCAGGGCCTCGAGGGGGGTGAGGCGGTCGGGGTCCAAGGCCAGGAGGCGCTCCAAGACCTCCTCCAAGGCCCCCTCCCGCCTGGCGGCCATGGCCTGGAGGAGGGCCTTGGCCCGGGCCACCACCTCCTTGGGGAGGCCCGCCATCTCCGCCACCTCCACCCCGTAGCTCTTGGAGGCGGGGCCCGGCAAAACCTGGTGGTAGAAGACCAGGCCCCCTTCCTCTTCCTTAGCGGCCACGTGCAGGTTCTTCAGCCGGGGAAGGGCGAGGGCGGTGAGCTCAAAGTAGTGGGTGGCGAAGAGGGCGTAGCACCGCCGCTCGTGCAAAGCCTCGGCCAGGGCGGTGGCGATGGCCACCCCGTCCAGGCTGCTCGTGCCCCGGCCCACCTCGTCCAGGAGGACGAGGCTTCTTTCCGTGGCCTCCTTGAGCACCAGGGCCACCTCCTCCATCTCCACCATGAAGGTGCTCTTCCCCCCGGCGAGGTCGTCGGAGGCCCCGATGCGGGTGTAGATCCCGTCAAAGAGGGGAAGCTCCGCCTCCTCGGCGGGCACGAAGCTCCCGATCTGGGCGAGGAGGGCGATGAGGGCGGTCTGCCTTAAAAAGGTGCTCTTCCCCGCCATGTTGGGCCCGGTGACCAGGACGAGCTCGTGGGCCATCTCCAGGTCGTTGGGGACGAACTCGGTGCGGCGCTCCACCACCGGGTGGCGCCCCGCCCTTATGCGAAGCCTCTCCCCGAAGCGGGGCCTGGTGTAGCCGTAGCGCACCGCCACCTCGGCGAGGGCGGCGTAGACGTCCAGCTCGGCGAGGATCCTCGCCGCCTCCCGCAAGGCCTCGGCCTCCTTCTTGGCCCTTTCCCTTAGGGCGAGGAAGACCTCCTCCTCCCGCCTCTTGATCAGGGCCTCGAGGCGGTAGAGCTCCCGCTCCCTTTCCTTCATCTCGGGCAGGGTGTAGCGCTGCCGGTCCTTGAGGGTCTGGACGGGGCGGTACTCCTTAGGCACCTCCTCGTAGTAGGGCCGGGTCACCTCCAGGTAGTAGCCGAAGACGGCGTTGTACCCCACCTTGAGGGTGGGGATGCCCGTCCTCTCCTTCTCCCGGGCCTCGAGGTCCAGGAAGTAGGCCACCCCCTCGGCGTGGGCCCGCCTTAGGGCGTCCAGGTCGGGGTCATACCCCTCGCGGATGAGCCCCCCTTCGGAAACCTTGAGGGGCGGGTCCTCCACCAAAGCCGCCCTAAGCTCCTCCCAAAGGCCGGAGAGGTCGGGAAGCCCCACCTCCTCCCCGAGGAGGCCCTTAAGCTCGGGGAGGATCTCCAGGCTCCTGCGGAGGGCGGCGAGGTCCCTGGGGCTCGCCCGGCCGAGCTCCAGCCTCGTGGCCAGGCGCTCCAAATCCGCGAGGCGAAAGAGGAGGCGCCTCACCCCCTCCCTCAAACTCCCCTCCCGCACGAAGCGCTCCACCCGGTCAAGCCGCGCCTCCAGGGGCCCCCTTTCCAGGAGGGGGTGGCGGAGCCAGGCCTGGAGGAGCCTTCTTCCGGGGGCGGTGCGCGTCTCGTCCAGAACGCCGAAGAGGGTGTCCTGGCCCCGCAAGGGCTCAAAGACCTCGAGGGCCTTCAGGCTCGCCTCGGGCAGGCGCACGAAGGCCCCGGGGTCGTAGAGGCGAAAAGGGCGCACGCTCAAGGCCCCCCCCTGGGTGGCCCGGGCGTAGGCGAGAAGCGCCCCCTGGGCCCGCCTCAGGGCCAAGGGCCCTTCCCCCTCCAGGTCAAAGGGGGCCTCGGAGAGCATCACGGGAAAGCGCTTGCGGAACTCCTCCACGAAGCCCCGTTCTCCCGAAGCTCCGGGGCCAAGAGGACCTCGGCGGGCCGATGGCGGAAGAGCTCGTCGTAGAGGGCGCTTTTGCCCTTGAGGAGGGTCCCCTTGAACTCCCCGGTGGAGACGTCCAGAAAGGCCAGGCCCCACCCGTCCCCGGTGGCGACGGCGGCCAGGTAGTTGGCCTCCCGGGGGAGGAGGGCCTCCTGGGTGAGGGTCCCCGGGGTGAGGAGCTGGGTCACCTCCCGCCGCACCAGGCCCTCCGCTTCCTCGGCGGGCTCCACCTGGTCGGCCACCGCCAGGCGGAAGCCCATCCTTAAGAGCCTTTCGGCGTAGGCGTCAAAGGCCCTTATGGGAATCCCCGCCATGGGGGTGGTGAAGTCCTTGCTGGTTTTGTGGGTGAGGACGAGGCCGAGAGCGCGGGCAAGGCGCTCGGCGTCCTCCCCGAAGCACTCGTAGAAATCCCCCACCTGGAAGAGGAGGAGGTAGTCGGGGTAGCGGTCCCGAAGCTCCACGTACTGCTGAAGAAGGGGCGGCAGCGGACCCGGGCCTTCGCCCTTGAGCATGCCTCCCATCATACGCCGAAAAGGGCCCTTCCGGATACCCAAGGCCTTTGCGAGCGGGAGGCCCCCTCGCAGCTCACAGCTTTTCCCCATACCCCCCCTTTGACAGAAAAACGCTTCCCCGGTAAGGTACAAATGTCCCCTAGGGAGGGCGCTATGAGAAAAGTGGATAGAAGGCAGCTTCTGAAGCTTTTGGGCGCTGGGGGGTTCTTGCTCGCCTCGAGGCCCGCCTTGGCGCAGACCGCAGCCCAGGCCGAAGAGGCCCTTCCCAGCTTCACCGGGCCCCAGGCCAACCCTTACTGGAACGGGGTCCACCCCTACGCCGTATACCCGCAAAAGCTTCCCCTGCTCCGCATGACGGACCGCCCCGTCCAGCTGGAAACCCCGCGCCACTACTTCCGCACCCCCTTCACCCCCAACGAGGCCTTCTACGTCCGCTACCACCTGGACGAGATCCCCAACGAGATCGACCTCTCCGTGTGGCGCCTAAAGCTTGAGGGCAACTTTGAGCGCCCGGTGGAGCTTTCCCTCGAGGACCTCATCCGCAAGTTCAAGCCCGTCTCCATCGCCGCCGTGAACCAGTGCTCGGGCAACTCCCGAAGCCGCTTCCAACCCAGGGTCTCGGGGGGGCAGTGGGGCAACGGGGCCATGGGCAACGCCCTCTGGACCGGGGTACGGCTCAAAGACCTCCTGGACTACGCCGGGGTGAAGCCGGGCACGGTGCAGATCCAGTTTGAAGGCCTGGACCGGGGCAAGGGGCCGGAAAACCTGGGCTCGGGCCGCTTCATCAAGTCCTTGGACCTGGACGACCCGGTCATAGAGGAAACCATCTTGGCCTATTTAATGAACGGGGAACCTCTCCCCATGCTGAATGGCTTCCCCGTACGCCTGGTGGTGCCGGGGAAGTTCGCCACCTACTGGCTAAAGCACGTCACCTGGATCCGGGCCCTCACCGAGGAGGACAAGAACTTCTGGATGGCCTCCGCCTACCGGATCCCCGACACCCCCAACGGCTCCACCACCCCCGAGGACGTGGCGGCGGGCCGGGTCAAGACCGTGCCCATCGGCAAGGTCAACATGCCGGTCCGCTCCTTCATCATTGACCCCGACGGCTCCTACCCCCTGATCGCGGGGCTTCCCGCCAAGATCCGGGGCATCGCCTTCAGCGGCCACGGCAAGGTGGTGAAGGTGGAGGTCTCCACCGACGGCGGCCAGACCTGGCGCCCCGCCATCCTGGGCGCCGACTACGGGAAGTACTCTTTCCGCACCTTTGAGTACACCTGGCGGCCCGAGCGCCCCGGCACCCATGTTCTGGCGGTGCGGGCCACAGACGAGAAGGGGAACGTGCAGCCGGATACCGGGGTCTGGAACCCCGGCGGCTACCTCTGGAACAAGATCGAGCGCCAGGAAGTGGTGGTCCTGGCGGCCAAGTAGGGAGGAGAACATGAAGAAGCGCTGGCTGGTACCCTTGGGGCTTTCCCTGCTGGGCTTCGTGCTGGCCGAGGTTCCGGGCGTGGTGGCGGGCAACTGGGCCCAGGGGCCCTTGGGCCTCATCCTCCAGCCCGCCCCCGCCAAGCCGGGAGAGGGCACGGTCTACAAGGTGGGGGCCTACCCCCTCTACACCGCCGAGCTGGCGGAGGGGGAGGGGAAGGAGTTGGTGATGGGCTATTGCTCCATCTGCCATAGCGTCACCTACATCACCATGCAGCCCCCCTTGGCCAACTGGAAGCCCACCATGGACAAGATGCTGAAAACCTACGGGGGCGAGAAGTTCATCCCTCCGGACGTGGCCGAGAAGATCCTCGCCTACCTCCAGGCCCACTACACCCCGGAGACCCGCAAGGAATGAACCGGGTCGTCTCCCTCCACCTGGGCCGGGAACCGGGCCTTCCCAAGCCCCAGGTGGGGGAGCTTCTCCTCGTGGCGGGACACGGCGCCCTGGGGGACCGGCACGCCGGCCAAGACCCCGACCGGGCGGTTTTGGTGGCGGGGCTTACCGCCTACGAGAAGGCCCAGGGGGCAGGGATCGCCCTCCCCTATGGGGCCCTAGGGGAGAACCTCCTTTTGGATCTGGACCCCCACGGGCTTCCGCCGGGTGCAAGGCTTAGGTGGGGGAAGCCCTCTTGGAGCTTTCCCAGGTCTGCACCGTCTGCAACAGCCTCTCCCGGTTTGACCTCCGCCTGCCCAAGCTCCTTTACGGGGGCCGGGGGGTGTACGCCCGGGTCCTCGAGGGCGGCGCCGTGCGGGTGGGGGATCCGGTCCTCGTCCTCGCCCCGGCGGGCTAAGTACCCGCTCTGGCTTTCGCCAGAGCGGGGGCCCCAAAAGGAGGGGAACTCCCCGGGGCTTCGCCCCTTTTGGGGCGTCAATCCTTCGCCTAAGCCCAAGTACGGAAGCCCTGCGGGCCTTTTTGACCGGGGCCCCCATGCTGGCCCAAGCCAGCATGGGGTGGTATTACACGCCCACCCGTCCCGGCACCCGGTAGGCCCAGTAGGCGGGGCGCTCCCCCTTGGGCTCGTTCAGGACCTCAATCCGACCTTCCAGGGCCGCCTCCACCACCTTGAGCTCCTTGAGGTAGTCCATGAAGCTTTCCGCGTCCGAGAAGCCCGTGTCCACCCTAAAGCCCTGGGCCTCCTTGAGGACGGTGAAGCCGTCGCCCCCGTTGGCGATGAAGTTGTTCACCACCACCCGGTAGGTGGCCTCGAGGTCCAGGGGCATGTACCCCTTCTCCGTCCTCACCTCCACCCGCACCACCCGGCTCCCCGCAGGGCGGGCGAGGTCAAAGGCGTAGCGGAGGCCCGAAACCTGCAGGAAGCGCCCCGCCTGGCTCTCCCACTGGGAGACCCCGTTCTCCAAGGCGGCCAAGATCTCCTTGCCCTTCAGGTCCATGACCACCAGGGTGTTCCCGAAGGCAACACCTCGTAGACCTTGCCCACGGTGATGGGGCCTTTGGGGATGGAGGCCCGGATGCCGCCGCCGTTTTGCAGGGCGATCTGGGTCCCCGCGTTTTTCGTCTTCCAGAGCATCCCGTCGGCGATGAGGTTCCCCAGGTTGCTCTCCCGCCTCCGCACCACGGCCCGCTCCCCCACCAGGTCCACCCGGGCCTCGGCGATCACCTGCTGCATCAGGGCCATGACGGGCTGCGCGTAGGCCAGAAGGGCCTCCTTGGCGAAGAAGTCCTCGGGGGCCGCCTCCGGGGTCATGAGGAGGGCCTCCCCCTTGTAGGCGAGAAGCTCCCCCTTGGCCCCGAAGGTGACCTCCAAAAGGCCCACCACCTTCCCCCACTCCCAGGCCTGGACCACCAGGACGTCCTTCCCCTCGGGGTTCTTCACCACCGTGGGGTAGGGCCCCATAGGGGAAAGCTCCTTGTGGGGGAAGCTTCCCAAAAGGGTGTGGGAGTGGCCGCCCACGATCACCTGGGCCCCCACGAGCCTGCGGGCGAGCTTCAGGTCCTCGCCGTAGCCCAGGTGGGAGAGGACCACGATCTTGTTCACCCCTTTGGAAAGGAGCTCGTACACCGCCTTCTGGGCGCTCTCGTAGGGGTCCAGGAAGGCCACGGTGGGCCCGGGGTTGGCGATCTCCTTGGTGTCCGGGGTGGTGAGGCCGATGACCCCGATCCGCTCCCCGCCCACTACGACCACGGCGTAGGGGGCGAAGAGGCCCTTCAGGCGAGGCTCCTGGCTTACGTCCACGTTGGCGGAGACCACCTTGAACCTCGCCCCCTTGAGGAAGTCCGCCAAGGGGCCGGGGCCCAGGTCAAACTCGTGGTTCCCCAGGGCCATCACCCGGTAGAGGGCCCGGTGCATAAAGTAGCGGTCCGCCAGGCCCCGGTACTGGTTGAAGTAAAGGGTGCCCTGGAAGACGTCCCCCGCGTCCAGGAAGAGGGGGTTCTTGGCCTGGGCCCTGAGCCGGTCAAAGAGGGCAACCCGGCGCGCCACCCCGCCCACCGGGGTCTTCTTGCCGGAGAGGGTGAGCTCCACGGGCTCCAGGTGGGCGTGGGTGTCGTTGGTGTGGACCAAGGTCAGGGTGAAGCCCCCCTGGGCCCTGCCCAAAGCCGCCCCTAAGGGGGTTAGGGCCAAACCCGCTTTCAATACTTCCCGCCGTTTGAGCATACGCTACCTCCGGCCTTAGTCTACCCGCCTCCAGGTCAGAGGAGGGTCAAGCCCCCCTGTTATGATCTTGCGTTCAGGGATATCTTGACACAAAGCACAGCTTTCCCTTACACTTTGCACAACCTTGCCGGGTTTTCCGGGGAAAACCCGGGCCCACAAGGGGGGAGGAGACCAAAAATGGCGTACACCAAGGCGGAAATCCTCAAGGCGCTCAAAGGGGAGAAGGTCAAGTTCTTGCGGCTCCAGATCACCGACATCCTGGGGGTGGTCAAGAACGTGGAGGTCCCCGAGTCCCAGTTTGAGAAGGCCCTGGACGGGGAGATCATGTTCGACGGCTCCTCCATCGAGGGCTTCACCCGCATTGAGGAGTCGGACATGCTCCTCAAGCCCGACTACAACACCTTCGTCATCCTCCCCGACCAGGTGGAAGACCCGGGTCGGGGCCGGGTGGCCCGGCTCATCTGCGACGTCACCTACCCCGACGGCCGCCCCTTTGAGGGGGACCCCCGTTACGTCCTGAAGCGGCAGATTGAGCGCCTGAAGAAGCTCGGGTTTGACAACCTCTACGCCGGCCCCGAGCCCGAGTTCTTCCTCTTCCTGAGGACCCCTGAGGGCCTCCCCACCACCGAGACCCACGACAAGGCGGGCTACTTTGACCTAGCCCCCATCGACAAGGGCGAGGAGGCCCGCCGGGACATGGTGAACGCCCTGGTGGCCATGGGCTTTGAGATCGAGGCCAGCCACCACGAGGTGGCCCCCGGGCAGCACGAGATCGACTTCAAGTACGCCGATGCCCTCACCACCGCGGACAACATCGCCACCTTCAAGTGGGTGGTGAAGCGCGTGGCCCTGAACCACGGCCTCCACGCCACCTTCCTGCCCAAGCCCATCCGCGGCATCAACGGAAGCGGCATGCACACCCACCTCTCCCTCTTCAAGAACGGGGAAAACGCCTTCTTTGACCCCAAGGCCGAGTACCAGCTCTCCAAGACCGCCCTGCACTTCATCGCCGGACTGCTGGCCCACGCCGAGGGCATGGTGGCCATCACCAACCCCCTGGTGAACTCCTACAAGCGCCTGACGCCGGGCTACGAGGCCCCCACCAACATCGCCTGGTCCGCCTCCAACCGCTCCGCCATGATCCGCATCCCGGCCCGCCGCGGCGTGGGCACCCGGGCGGAGCTCAGGATGCCCGACCCCTCCGCCAACCCCTACCTGGCCCTGGCGGTTATGGCCGCCGCCGCCATAGACGGCATTGAGCGCAAGCTCCTACCCCCGCCCCCCATCCAGCGGAACATCTACCAGATGAGCGTACGGGAAAGGCGGAAGCACAAGATCCGGGAGCTTCCCGGGACCCTCCGGGAGGCCCTCGAGGCCCTCAAGAAAGACCCCGTGATCCAAGAGGCTCTGGGAGAGCACGTCTACACCCACTTCCTCCAGGCCAAGCAGATGGAGTGGGACGACTACCGGGTCACGGTCCACCAGTGGGAGCTGGACCAGTACCTGGCCACATACTGACCCCGGGTATCCCAACCCCCGCCCCCAAGAGGGGCGGGGGTTGACCCACAGGTCAGGAATAAACTTTCAGCGGGGCATTGACAAACCCACCTACCCCCCCTTAGAATAGGGCCGCAACGCGAACGCGTGCTTAAGGAGGTAGGTATGAGGAAAATCGGGCTTCTGGTAGCAGGTGCGGCTGCCCTGGGCATGGCCTTGGGACAGGCCAACGTCATCAAGATCGCCACCCAGTCCCCCCTCTCCGGCCCCCAGGCCGCCCTGGGCGAGCAGATCAAGCTGGGGGCGGAGCTGGCCGTGGAGGAGGCCAAGGCCCGGTTCAAGGCCTTAGGCTTTGACCTGGTCCTGGTGCCCTACGACGACCAGGCCAACCCCGACGTGGGCGTGGCCAACGCCAACCGCATCATCAATGACCCCGACATCCTGGGCGTGGTGGGCCACCTGAACTCCGGCGTGGCCATCCCCTCCAGCGAGGTCTACGCCCGGGTCAACCTGGTCATGGTCTCCCCCGCCAACACCAACCCCCGGGTTACGGACCGCAAGCTTCCCAACGTGAACCGCATCTGCGGGCGCGACGACGTGCAGGGGCCTGTGGGGGCGGAGTACGCCTTCAACAACCTCAAGGTAAAGAACGTCTTCGTCATCCACGACAAGACCGCCTACGGCCAGGGCCTGGCGGAGGAGTTCAAGAAGCGCCTCGAGGCCCTGGGCGGAAAGGCGGTGGCCTTCGTGGGCACGGAGGAGCAGTCCAACTTCACCCCCATCATCAACCAGATCCGGGGGGCCCGGCCCGTGCCCGAGCTCATCTACTTCGGAGGCATCTACAGCCAGATCGGGCCCTTCGTGAAGCAGCTCCGTGAGCGGGGTGTGAAGACCCGCCTCATGGGCGGCGACGGCTTGGACTCCAGCGAGTTCGTGCGCCTGGCGGGCAAGGAGAACGCCGCCGGCACCTTCTACACCACGGTGGCCGGCCCCGTCTCCGCCTTCCCCAAGGCCAAGGCCGTGGCCCAGCGCTTCAAGCAGAAGTACGGCAAGGACATGGAAGGCTTCGGCATCTACGCCTACGACGCCGCCAACGTGATCCTCACCGCCCTGGAAAACGCCATCAAGGCCGCCGGCAACAAGAAGCCCACCCGGGAGCAGGTGAGCCAGGAGGTCCGCAAGGTCAAGATGGAGGGCCTCACCGGCACCATTGAGTTTGACGACAAGGGCGACAACAAGAAGGCCAAGTACTTCGTCATGCAGGTGGCCCCAAGCGGCAACTGGGCCGACAACAAGCTCATCCGCGTGATCGAGATGGCGGCCCCCGGCGCCAAGTAAGCTTCGGGGAAAAAGGAGGGGGTGGCCTGAGGGCCACCCCCTTGGCCCGGAGAAAGGAGGTCCTTTGCTAGAGCAGATCCTCTCCATCCTGCCCCAGGTGATCTTTGACGGCCTGGTGCTGGGGTTCGTCTACGCCATGGTGGCCCTGGGGTACACCATGGTCTATGGCGTGTTGGAGCTCATCAACTTCGCCCACTCCGAGATCTTCATGATCGGGGCCGTGGTGGGGGTGGAGGTCTTCCGGTACCTGGCCCCCCAGGTGCCGAGCGGTTTCCTCCTCCTCCTCATCGCCCTCCTCCTGGGCGGGGCCTTGGCCGGGGGCACCGCCATCCTGGTGGAGCGCTTCGCCTACCGCCCCTTGAGGAAGCGGGGCACCACCAACCGCCTGGTCCCCCTCATCACCGCCATCGGGGTTTCCTTCATCCTCCAGGACCTGGTGCGCCTCATCGAGGGTCTCTGGCACAACGAGTTCTTCCTGCGCATGCGCACCGTGGAGGACCTCGAGGGCTCCTTTGAGCTCTTCGGAGGGGCCATCTTCGTCCAGACCAAATCCCTCATCCTCATCGCGGTCTCCATGGTCATGCTGGTGGGCCTCACCTACCTGGTAAACCGCACCAAGCTGGGGGTGGCCATCCGCGCCGTGGCCCAGGACCTTTCCACCGCCAGCCTCATGGGCATTGACCCCGACCGCATCATCTCCCGCACCTTCCTCATCGGCGGTTCCTTGGGCGGGGTGGCCGGGGTGCTCTTCGCCCTGCAGTACACCACGGTGAACGCTACGTGGGCTTCCTGCCCGGCATCAAGGCCTTCACCGCCGCCGTCTTGGGCGGGATCGGCAACATCCCCGGGGCCATGCTGGGGGGCCTGGTGCTCGGCCAGCTGGAAAACTTCTTCGGCACCTACCTGCCCATCCTGACCAACGGCAACTTCGGCACGGAGTACAAGGACGTGGTGGCCTTCCTCATCCTCATCTTCATCCTCCTCTTGCGGCCCCAGGGCCTCCTGGGGCAGGTGGTCAAGGAGAAGGTATGAACGCCCTCGCCCTCGCCCTAAGCCTGGGCTACCTGGCCCTGGCCTTCTTGGCCCCGGGAGCCTGAGCAGCATTTTCGGCCTGGGCGCCCTCCTCTACACCGCCTTCGCCCGCCTTACCCCGAACGCCCGCACCCTGAGCCTGGCCTTCCTCACCTTGGCCTTTACCCTGGGTCTCCAGCGCTCCGGCAACACCCTGGGCCTCATCGGCCTAGTGGGCATCCTGGTGGCCCTCACCACCCTGCCCAGGATCCCCACCTGGGTCCGGGTCCTCCTGGGCCTGGCCATCCTCCTCCTTTCCGTCCCCATCGCCGGCTTCGCCAACACCTTCGTCTTTGAGCTGGGCATCCAGATCGGCATCTACGCCGCCATGGCCCTGGGCCTCAACGTGGTGGTGGGGATGGCGGGGCTTCTGGACCTGGGCTACGCCGCCTTCTTCGCCGTGGGGGCCTACACCTGGGCCATCTTCGGCTCGGAGCAGGCCAGGAACTTCATGAGGGGCCACTTCCCCTTGCCTGGGGAGTACATGTACCTCTTCATGGGGATCGCCGTGGTCACCACCGCCCTCACCGGCCTCCTCATCGGCCTGCCCGCCCTGCGCCTTAGGGGGGACTACCTGGCCATCGTCACCCTGGGGCTGGGGGAGGTGGTGCGCATCCTGGCCAACAACCTGGACCACCCCATTAACTTCACCAACGGACCCCAGGGCATCACCCCGGTGATGCGCCCCCCCATAGACGGGTTCCGGAGCCTTATGGCTCACTTGGGCGTGCGCCTGGACCAGACCACGGATTACCAGCTCTTCTTCTACCTCCTGGTCCTCCTCATGATCGGCCTGGTGGTCCTGGTGAACGTCAACCTGGCCAACTCCCGCTTCGGCCGGGCCTGGGTGGCCATCCGGGAAGACGAGGTGGCCGCCCGCTCCATGGGAATCCCCCTCCTGCCCACCAAGCTCTTGGCCTTCATGACCGGGGCGGCCTTTTCCGGGGTCATGGGGGTCATCTTCGCCGCCCAGCGCACCTTCGTCTCCCCGGAGTCCTTCACCCTCCTGGCCTCCATCACCATCCTGGCCATGGTCATCCTGGGAGGGATGGGCTCCATCCCCGGGGCCATCCTGGGGGCAGCGGCCCTCACCATCCTCAACCTGGACGTCCTCAAGACCTTCAGCGAGTTCGTGCGCACCAGCTTCCCCCAGATCCCAAGCCAGGTGGACCCCGCCAAGTACGAGAGGCTGGTCTTCGGGCTTATCCTGGTGCTCATGATGATCTTCCGCCCGGAAGGGCTGATCCCCGAAAGGCGCCACCGGTCGGAAATGGAGGAAGCATGAAGCCCTCGAGGTCCATGGCGCCACCAAGCGTTTTGGCGGCCTGGTGGCCGTGAACGAGGTGAGCCTTTCCGTGAACCAGAGGGAGATCTTCTCGGTCATCGGCCCCAACGGGGCGGGCAAGACCACCTTCTTCAACCTCCTCACCGGGATCTACGCCCCCGATGAAGGCCGGATCTTCCTTTTCGGCAAGGACATCACCGGGTTCTCCCCGGACCGGGTGGCCAAGGAGGGGGTGGGGCGCACCTTCCAGAACATCCGCCTCTTCGGGGCCATGACCGCCCTGGAAAACCTCCTGGTGGGGATGCACGTCCACATCCGCGTCCCCTACTTCCACGCCGTTTTCCGCACCCCCCTCGCCCGCAAGGAGGAGCGCCGCGCCAAGGAGGAGGCGGAGAGGCTCCTCGCCTACGTGGGGCTTCTCCACCGAAAGGACGAGCTGGCCAAGAACCTCCTACGGGGAGCAGCGCAAACTGGAGATCGCCCGGGCCCTGGCCCTCAAGCCCCGGCTCCTCCTCCTGGACGAGCCCGCCGCCGGGATGAACCCCCGGGAAACGGAGGAACTCCAGGAGTTCATCCAGAAGCTTCGGGAAGAGCTGGGCATCACCATCGTCCTGATTGAGCACGACATGCGCCTGGTGATGCGCATCTCCGACCGCATCGCCGTGCTGGAGTACGGCTCCAAGATCGCCGAAGGCACCCCCGAGGAGGTGCGCCGTAACCCCCGGGTCATCGAGGCCTACCTGGGCAAGGGAGCGGCGGGAGGTGCGGCATGAGCCTCTTGGAGCTTAGGGAAGTCCACACCTACTACGGGCACATCCACGCCCTCAAGGGCATCTCCCTCCGGGTGGAGGAGGGGGAGATCGTCACCCTCATCGGCTCCAACGGGGCGGGCAAAAGCACCACCTTGCGCACCATCAGCGGCCTGGTGAGGCCAAGACAGGGCGAGGTCCTCTTCCAGGGGAGGCCCATCCACCGCCTGCCCGCCCACGAGATCGTGGCCCTAGGGGTGGGGCACGTGCCCGAGGGGCGGAGGATCTTCCCCCGCCTTACCGTGGAAGAGAACCTGGAGATCGGGGCCTACCTGGAAAAGGACCGCAAGGTGGTGGAAAAGCGCAAGGAAGAGGTCTTTACCCTCTTCCCCCGGCTCTACGAGCGCCGCCAGCAAAAGGGGGGAACCCTTTCGGGTGGGGAACAGCAGATGCTGGCCATCGGCCGGGCCCTCATGCAAAACCCCCGCATCCTCCTGATGGATGAACCCTCCATGGGCCTGGCCCCCGTCCTGGTGGACTTCATCTTTGAGATCATCCAGAAGCTAAACCGGGAAGGGCGCACCATCCTCCTGGTGGAGCAAAACGCCCGCCTGGCCCTGCAGATCGCCCACCGGGGCTACGTCCTCGCCACGGGGGAGATCACCCTCTTTGGGCCCGCCCGGGAGCTTGCGGAAAACCCCGAGGTGCAGAAGGCCTACCTCGGCGAGGGGTAACACCACCCCATGCTGGCCCAAGCCAGCATGGGGGCCCCGGTAGAAGTCCTTGGGAGCTTCCCCGGGCCAAGGAAGCGGCGGATACCCCGGGCTTGCGCCCCCCTAGGGGGGCGCTTTATACTTGGTCCGGCACGACAAGGGGAAAGGACCCCAGAAAGGAGCTCTATGAAAGGAAAAGTCCTACTCGGTCTTGCCGTGGCCTTGGGCCTCGGCCTCGCTCAGAAGACCCTGGTGTTCGGGGCCAACGGGGAGCCGGTGAGCCTCGAGCCCGGCAACATCACCGACGGCATCTCCATCTACGTCCAGCGCCAGATCTACGACACCCTGGTGGACTTCAAGCCGGGAAGCACAGAGGTCACGGCCGGCCTAGCCACCAGCTGGTTCAGCAGCCAAGACGGCAAGGTCTGGACCTTCCGCCTGCGCCAGGGGGTGAAGTTCCAGGACGGCACCGAGCTCACCGCCGAGGCGGTGAAGTTCAACGTGGAGCGCTGGTGGGACCCCAAGAACCCCACCCGCATTGACGCCGCCGCCCGCTACGAGATCTGGCCCGAGCTTTTCGGCGGTTTCAAGGGCGAGGAGGGCTCCTTGCTGAAGGAAATCCAGGTGGTGGACAAATACACCATCCGCTTTGTCCTCACCCAGCCCTTCCCCGCCTTCCCCGCCGCCATCGGCTCGGGCTACTTCGGCATCGCAAGCCCAAGCGCCATAAGGAAGGACGGGGCCAGGTACGGCTCCCCCACGGGGAGCGCCGTGGGCACCGGGCCCTTCCGGCTGGTAGAGTGGCGGCCTGGGGAGCAGATCGTCCTGGGGAGGAACCCCACCTACTGGAAAGCGGGCCTCCCAAGATGGACCGGGTGGTCATCCGGGTCATCAAGGACCCCGCTGCCCGGCTGGCGGCCTGAAGGCCGGCACCATTGACTTCACCACCGACATTCCCCCGGCCAACCTCAAGGACCTGGAGGCCGACAAGAACCTGGCCCCGGTCTTCCGGCCCTCCTTCAACGTGGGCTACCTGGCCTTGAACCCCTCCCACAAGCCCCTGTCCGACCCCAGGGTGCGCCAGGCCATCGCCATGGCCATCAACAAAAAGGCCATCGTCCAGGCCTTCTGGGGGAAGCTGGGGATCACCGACGGCCACTTCACCCCGCCTTCCATGAAGGCCTTCCAGTCCCCCAAGGTCACGGACTACGAGTTCAACCCCCAGAAGGCCAAGGCCCTCCTGGCGGAAGCGGGCTACCCGGGGGGCTTTGAGATGGACCTCTGGTACATGCCCGTCTCCCGCCCCTACTTCCCCACCCCCAAAGAGATCGCCGAGGCCATGGCCGCCGACCTCTCCGCCCTCGGCATCCGGGTGAAGCTTCAGACCAAGGACTGGGCCAGCTATCTTGCGGATCGCAAGAAGGCCCCCGGCTTCCAAGCTACATGCTGGGCTGGACCGGGGACTACGGCGACCCCCAGAACTTCTTTGACCCCCACTTCGCCTGCCCCATCGCCGACCTCTTTGACGGCAGCGGGAAGCCCCTCTGCGTGAAGGAGCTGGGCGACCTCCTTACCAAGGCCGCC
Organism: Thermus sp. JCM 17653; assembly: GCA_001311585.1. GTDB lineage: Bacteria > Deinococcota > Deinococci > Deinococcales > Thermaceae > Thermus. Next base: position 4,077 of record BBBN01000005.1, on the reverse strand, counting down.
ACCACCCCCAACCTGGAGGAGCGCAAGCGCCTCTACCAGCAAGCCGACGAGCTCACCTTCAACCTGGCCCTGCGCATCCCCATCGTTCACTCCCAGCCCCTCTTGGCCAAGCGCCAGAACGTCACCGGCTGGACGCCGAGCCCCCTGGGCTCTGAGTCCTTTGAGACCATAGAGAAGCGCTAAGGCGTGGTTTTCCGGACCCCTTCGGGGGGTCCGGGCTTTTTGAGGCGAAGAAATGGGGAGCTACATTTTGCGGAGGCTTCTGGGGCTCGTCCCCGTGCTCTTGGGCATCACCCTTTTGGTCTTCACCTTCCTCCAGCTCATCCCCGGGGACCCCGCCCAGGCCATCCTGGGGGAGCGGGGCACCCCCGAGCAGCTTGCGGCCCTCAGGGAAAAGCTTGGCTCAACCGCCCCCTCCACGTACAGTACCTCACCTTCCTGAAGAGCGTCCTCACAGGGGACCTGGGCCAAAGCGCCGTCTCCACCATCCCCGTGGCCGAGGAGCTGAAGCGGCGCTGGCCCGCCACCTTTGAGCTGGCCGTGAGCGCCACCTTGGTGGCGGTGGCGGTGGGTGTGCCGGTGGGCATCCTGGCAGCGGTGCGCAAGAACAGCCTTCTGGACACCCTCTCCATGAGCCTCTCCTTGGTGGGGGTCTCCATGCCCGTCTTCTGGCTTGGCCTCCTCCTGGTCTACCTTTTCGCCGTGAACCTCCACTGGTCCCCACGGGGGGAAGGCTTTCCACGGAGCTCGCCCTGGACTTCCGGCCCCTCAGCGGCTTCCTCCTCCTAGACAGCCTCCTCCAGGGTCGGCCAACGGTGTTCCTAGACGCCCTTCGGCACCTGGTCCTCCCGGCCCTGACCCTGGGGACCATCCCCCTGGCCATCCTCACCCGCATCACCCGTAGCGCCATGCTGGAGGTCCTCTCCCAGGACTACGTGCGCACCGCCCGCGCCAAGGGCCTGGCCGAGCGCCAGGTCATCCTCAAGCACGCCCTAAAAAAACGCCCTCCTCCCCGTGGTCACCATCGTGGGCCTCCAGTTTGGCACCCTTCTGGGGGGGGCCATCCTCACCGAGACCATCTTCTCCTGGCCCGGCATCGGCTCCTACATCTACGAGGGCATCCTTAACCGGGACTACCCCGTGGTCCAGGCGGGGGTCCTGGTGGTGGCTACGGCCTTCGTGCTGGTGAACCTTTTGGTGGACCTCTCCTACGCCCTTTTGGACCCGCGCATCCAGTACCGGTGAAGCCATGGAAACCCCCACCCGCCAAGCCTTCCGGCGTTTTCTGAAATCCCCCTCCGGCAAGGTAGGGCTTTTCCTCACCCTTTTCTTGGTGCTCCTGGCCCTTCTCGTCCCCGTCCTCAAGCCCTACGACCCCTCCACCGACCGCGACTACCTAAACCGGCTTAAGCCCCCTTCCCTGGAGCACCCCTTTGGCACCGACCACCTGGGCCGGGATCTCTTCACCCGGGTCCTCCACGGAAGCCGCATCTCCTTGCAAGTAGGGGTGATCTCGGTGAGCCTCGGCCTGGTCCTGGGCACCCTCCTCGGGCTTCTCGCCGGGTTTTACCGCGGGAAAACGGAGCTTTTCATCGGCTGGCTCGCCGACCTCCTCCTGGCCTTCCCCGGCACCCTCTTGGCCATCGCATCGTGGCCGTGTCCGGCCCCAGCCTGCAAAACGCCATGCTGGCCATCGGCATCGTGCAGGTGCCCGTCTACATCCGCCTGGCCCGCTCCATGGTCCTCTCCTTACGGGAGCTGGACTTTGTTCAGGCGGCCATGGCCCTGGGAGCGGGAAACGGCCGCCTCCTCCTCAAGCACATCCTCCCGGGCACCCTTCCCCCCCTCGTGGTCCAGGCCACCTTGTCCATCGGGACGGCCACCCTCGAGGCCGCCGCCCTGGGCTTCCTGGGCCTTGGGGCCCAGCCCCCCGCCCCGGAGTGGGGCGCCATGATCGCCGACAGCTTCAAAGGGGGCTACGCCATGAACGCCCCCTGGACCATGATCTTCCCCGGGCTTTTCATCATGCTCACCGTGCTGGCCTTCAACCTCCTGGGGGACGGCCTCCGGGACGCCCTGGACCCCCGGAGCCGCTAAGTACCCCACCGCGGCTTTCGCCGCGGCGGGGGGCCCCCAAAGGGCCTCCTCCCAGCCCTGGTTCGGGTATGCGAAGCTAAGTAGGCTTGGGCGAGGGATTCATGGTGGCGAACGGGCGCTTAGCGCCCCACCCTGGCTTCGCACGGCCTCCCCTTTCCTCGGCTTGGAGGAAGGCCTAAGGGAAGCTTAAAAGGAGGGAAAGGGGAGAAGGGTATCATGGGGGCATGAGAAAAGGCCTTCTCGTCCCCTTGTTGCTTCTCCCCCTGCTTTCCGCCTGCGAGGTGCTCCAGGGCTCGGGCTACCGGGTGGCCGAGGCGCAGCTCCTCTTTCCCGAGGCCACGGAGCGCTGGACCTACTTCTACGGGGAGCCCAGGGAGGTGCGCCTGGGAGAGAGGGTGCTTCGGCTAGGGAAGCCCGGAGGGGAAAGCCTTTGGGCCGTGCCCGGGGCCCTTTGGGTGGAGGATAGCCCCCTCCTTCGGGAGGTGGGGCCCGCCCTGAGGCCCCCGGCGGAGGCGGTGCGGGGGATCTCGGGAAGCCTCGTGGAGGTGAGGACAGGCCGCCTTGCGCTCCACCTGGCTCTACGACGGGGTGGGCTGGGTACGGCTCACGGGAAGCCTCAAGGAAGGGGAACGGCGCACCCTGGTCCAGCCCGCGGGCTACCAGACCCCCGACCTCTACGCCCTCACCGGCCCCGAGACCCAGGTTCTCCTGCGGGAGGTGCTGGCCCGGCGGGGAGGGCGGCAGGTGGCGCTCTTTGAGCTGGCCGAGCCGGTCTTGCGGCCCCTTGGCCTAGACCCTCCCCCCGACGCCTACCGGGTGGGCGCCCTCTTGGTGCAGTATGGGCTTAAGGTGGAGCTCGTGACCCCACCCGCTCCCCTTTACCGCGTCCTGGACCAGGGCACCAACGCCGCCTACACGGAAACCGAGCCCCGGGCCTATCTGGCCAACAACCCCACCCGCTTCGCCGAGGTCTGGGGGCTCGTGGTGGGCAACCGCCTCCCCCCGCCCGCCCGCTCCCCCGGTGGACTTCCGCAACAAGAGCGTGGCCGCCTTCTTCTGGGGGCTGAAACCCACCGGCGGCTACAGCCTGGGGGTGGCCGGGGTGACCTACGCCGGGGACGCCGCCCGGGTGGTCCTCACCCTCACCTCCCCCAGGCCCGGGGCCATCGTCACCCAGGCCCTCACCAGCCCCTACGTGGTCCTGGAACTCAACCGGGTGCGCCGGGTGGTCTTCACCGACCCCTCGGGGCGCACCCTGGCGGAAGACCGGGAATGATACCACCCCATGCTGGCCCAAGCCGGCATGGGGGCCCCGGCCAAAAGGCCCGCAGGGCTTCCGTACCTGGCTTGGGCGAAGGATTAACGCCAAAGGGGTATAAGGCCCACGGGCGAAGGCCTCGGCAAAGTGGTCATCCAACGCCCCGGGAGAGGAGGGCCCGCAGGGCCCCCACCAGGTACAAGGAGCCCGTGGCCAGGACCGGGACCCCGTCCTCCCGCGCCCACCCCAGGGCGTCCTCCAAGGCCTCCCAAGGGTCTTCAAAAAAAGGGCTCCCCCAACTCCCGCCCCAAAGCCCCTTCCCCCGCCCGGGCGTAGCGGACGCTTTTGGCCTTGGGCAGGAGGTGGGCGAGAACGCCCCGCACGTCCTTCCGGGGAAAGGCCCCGAAGAGGAGGTGATAGGCGGGAAACTCCCGGGCGAGGGCCGCCGCCGCCGGGGGGTTGTGGCTCCGTCCAGGTAGACCTCCGCCCCCCCAAGGAGGAAGCGCTCCATCCGCCCCGGATGCTGCGCCTCCCGAAGCCCCTGGGCGATGGCCTCCTCGGGGAAGCCAAGGAGCCTGAGGGCGGCCGCCGCCAGGCGGGCGTTCTCCTCCTGGTAGGCCCCCTTGAGCCCCGGGGGAGCGGGAAGGGCGAAGAGGGGGTCTTGGGGGTCCAGGACGTGGAGGGGCGCTCCCCGTTTTTCCGCCACCTCTCGGGCCACCGCA
>BBBN01000004.1 GCA_001311585.1 Thermus sp. JCM 17653 | reverse complement strand
GGGCCCCGTAGGCCAGGAAGACCTTGCCCAGGGCCAGGGCGTGGGCTTCTTCCGGCAGGACCTCCCCCAGGGGGTGGGGCTGTCCCTGCCGCCCCCGGGTTTTGAGCCGCACCCCTTCCGGGGTGGGAAGGGCCAGGTAGCACCGTTCCCGGGTGCGTAGGTAGAGCTCCTCCAGAGCCTCCTCCAGAGGAGAGGTTTGGGCCAGGACGGGCTTGGCCTTGCCCAGGCGGTAGCCCCGTTCCGTCTTCACGGCGAAGCCCTCCTCGGCTAGGCTGTTGAGGAGGGCGTAGGCGCTGGAGAGGCTTTTCCCCAGGAGGCGGGCCACCTCCTTGACCTCCACCCCCTCGGGGTGCTCGGCCAAGTAGGCGAGGATGCGCAAGGCGGCCTGGACCGTGGAAAGGCTCCGCTTCCTGGCCATTTGCGTCCATCTTCCGCAGGGGCCGCCTCCCCTGTCAAGAAACGGGGGGTTTGGCACATGGTGAAAAACCCCCGGTTTCTTGACCCCCGGGGAGGGCCCCTCTATCCTCAAGAGCAAAGGAGGGGGTATGGACCGGATCGAAGGCGTTCTTAAGGAAGAGCGGGTGTTCTACCCCAGCGAGGCCTTCCGCAAGCAGGCCCACATCGGGAGCGAGGAGGAGTACGAGAGGCTGTACCGGGAGAGCCTTCAGGACCCCGAGGGCTTCTGGGGACGGGTGGCCTCGGAGCTCCACTGGTTTGAGCCCTGGCAGAAGGTCCTGGAGGGGGACCTGCCCCACCCCAAGTGGTTCGTGGGGGGGAAGACCAACCTCGCCTACAACGCCCTGGACCGGCACGTGAGGACCTGGCGCCGCAACAAGGCGGCCCTCATCTGGGAGGGGGAGCCGGGGGAGGAGCGGGTTCTCACCTATTACGACCTCTGGCGCGAGGTGCAGAAGTTCGCCAACGTCCTCAAGCGCCTTGGGGTGAAGAAGGGCGACCGGGTCACCATTTACCTCCCCATGATCCCCGAGGCGGCCATCGCCATGCTGGCCTGCGCCCGCATCGGGGCGGTGCACTCCGTGGTCTTCGGAGCTTTTCCGCTAACGCCCTGGCCGAGCGCATCAAGGACGCCGAGGCCAAGGTGCTCATCACCGCCGACGGGGGCTTCCGCCGCGGTGGCATCGTGCCCCTCAAGCAGAACGCCGACGAGGCTCTAAAGGACGCCCAGAGCGTGGAGCACGTGGTGGTGGTGCGCCGCACCGGGGAGGAGGTCCCCTGGACCCCGGGGCGGGACCACTGGTGGCACGAGCTCATGGAGGCCGCCTCGGACCGGTGCGAGGCGGAGCCCATGGAGGCGGAGGAGCCCCTCTTCATCCTCTACACCTCCGGCTCCACGGGGAAGCCCAAGGGGGTGTTGCACACCACGGGCGGCTACATGACCTACGTCTACTACACCACCAAGCTGGTCTTTGACCTCAAGGACGAGGACGTCTACTGGTGCACCGCCGACGTGGGTTGGATCACGGGGCACTCCTACGTGGTCTACGGGCCCCTCCTGAACGGGGCCACCACCCTGATGTACGAGGGGCCCCCAACTGGCCCGAGCCCGACCGCTTCTGGCGGATCGTGGACAAGTACGGGGTCACCATCCTCTACACCGCCCCCACCGCCATCCGCAGCTTCATGAAGTGGGGGGAGGGGTGGCCCCTCAAGCACCGCCTGGACACCCTGAGGCTCCTCGGCACCGTGGGCGAGCCCATTAATCCCGAGGCCTGGCTCTGGTACTACAACGTCATCGGCAAGGGCCGCTGCCCCATCGTGGACACCTGGTGGCAAACGGAGACCGGGGGCATCATGATCACCACCCTGCCCGGGGCCCACGCCATGAAGCCGGGACACGCCGGGAAGCCCTTCTTCGGGGTAAAGCCGGAGATTCTGGACAGCGAGCACCGCCCGGTGGAGAACCCCGACGAGGGCGGCCACCTCTGCATCACCCGCCCCTGGCCCAGCATGCTCCGCACCGTTTGGGGCGACCCCGAGCGCTTCCTGAAGCAGTACTTCAGCCAGCACCCCGGGGTCTACTTCACCGGGGACGGGGCCCGTCGGGACAAGGACGGCTACTACCTCATCCAGGGCCGGGTGGACGACGTGCTGAACGTGGCCGGGCACCGCCTGGGCACCATGGAGATCGAGTCCGCCCTGGTGGCCCACCCCGCCGTGGCCGAGGCGGCGGTGGTGGGCAGGCCCGATCCCGTGAAGGGGGAGGCCATCGTGGCCTTCGTGACCCTGAAGGAGGGGTACGCTCCCTCGGAGGCCCTAAGGGGCGAGCTCAAGGCCCACGTGGCCAAGGTCATCGGTCCCATCGCCCGTCCCGACGAGGTGCGCTTCACCGACGCCCTGCCCAAGACCCGCTCGGGCAAGATCATGCGCCGCCTCCTCCGGCAGATCGCCGCCGGGGAGCAGGAGATCAAGGGGGATACCTCCACCCTCGAGGACCGCTCCGTGGTGGAGCGGCTGAAGCAGGGCTTTTAAGCCCCACGAAGGCCCCGGCGGGGTGGCCTCACCCCGCCGGGCTTTTGTGGACGTGCACCACCTTCCACCCCTCGGGGAAGCGCACCGCTACCCGGCTCTCGTTCACCGCCCGGTGCCTCAGGCCCCCCTCCTCCTCCACGGTGAGGAGGAGGGTGTAGCTGAAGATGGCCACGTCCCCGTAGCGCTGAAGGCGCTTTTCCAGGAGGTCCAGGCGGTAAGGCCTTCCCCCCGTGGCCCAGCGCCTTTCCGTCATGAAGAGGTGGAAGGGGAGGCCGTCCAAGCGGTGGGGGGTCACGAACCACTCGTAGAGGGAAAGCTCCTCGTGGGTGGTGGCCCGGTAGCCCTCGGGGTCCCCCTCGTAGATGCTCCTGAGGTGCCGCTCCAAAAAGGTCCAAAGCTCGGCCTCGCCCTCCATCCCCTACCTCCCGGGCTGGTACTCCCCCCACTCCTCCCTGAGAACCCCGCAGACCTCCCCCAGGGTGGCCCGGCGGCGGAAGGCCTCCAGCACGTGGGGAAGAGGTTCTCCTGGCCCCTGGCCGCCTCCCTTAGCCGTTCCAGGCCCACCCGTACGCTTTCCCCGTCCCGCCTGGCCTTGAACTCGGCGAGCTCCCGCTTGCGCCTCTCGTGGAGCTCGGGGTCAATCCGCTGCACGGGGACGGGCTCGTTCAGGGGGCTATGGGGGTCAAAGAAGCGGTTCACCCCCACGATTACCCTTTTGCCCTCCTCCACCTCCTTTTGGAACTGCCAGGCGGACTCCTCGAGGGCCCTTTGGAAGTAGCCCGCCTCCACGGCCGCCACCGCCCCTCCCAGGGCGTCGATCTCCCGCAGGATTCTTTCCGCCTCCTGTTCCAGCTTGTCCGTGAGGTGTTCCACGTAGAAGCTCCCCCCCAAGGGGTCTATGGCCCGGGTCACCCCGCTCTCGTAGGCCAGGATCTGCTGGGTGCGGAGGGCCAGGAGGGCGCTCTTTTCCGTGGGCAGGCCCAGGGCCTCGTCGTAGGCGTTGGTGTGGAGGCTCTGCGTGCCCCCGAGCACCGCCGCCAAGGCCTGGTAGGCGGTGCGCACCACGTTGTTCAGGGGCTCCTGCGCCGTGAGGGTGGAGCCCCCGGTCTGGGTGTGGAAGCGGAGCATCCAGCTTCTCGGGTCCTTGGCCCCGAACTCCTCCCGCATGATCCTTGCCCAAAGGCGCCTTGCCGCGCGGAACTTGGCGGCCTCCTCAAAGATGTCCCCGTGGGCGGCGAAGAAGAAGGAAAGCCTTGGGGCGAAGCGGTCCACCTCGAGGCCCCGCTCCAGGGCGGCCCGCACGTAGGCCTTGGCGTCCGCCAGGGTGAAGGCGATCTCCTGGGCGGCGGTGGACCCGGCCTCGCGGATGTGGTAGCCGGAGATGCTGATGGTGTTCCACCGAGGGACGTGCGCGGCGCAGAACTCAAAGATGTCGGTCACGAGGCGCATGGAGGGCCCCGGGGGGTAGATGTAGGTCCCCCGGGCGAAGTACTCCTTGAGGATGTCGTTTTGCACCGTGCCCGAGACCTTGTCCCAGGAGACCCCCTGCGCCTCGGCCACCAGGAGGTAGAGGGCCAGGAGCATCATGGCCGGGGCGTTGATGGTCATGCTGGTGGAGACCTGGTCCAGGGGGATGCCGTCAAAGAGCTTCTGCATGTCCTCCAGGGTGGCGATGGACACCCCCACCCGCCCCACCTCCCCCACGCTCATGGGGTGGTCGGGGTCCAGGCCGAGCTGGGTGGGGAGGTCAAAGGCCACGCTGAGGCCCGTCTGGCCCTGGGAGAGGAGGTAGCGGTAGCGGGCGTTGGACTCCTCGGCGGTGGAGAAGCCCGCATACTGGCGCATGGTCCAAGGCCTTTCCAGGTACATCCGGGGGTAGATGCCCCGGGTGAAGGGGTACTCCCCCGGGCGGCCCAGCTTCTCCTGGTAGCCCTCCGGCAGGGACTCAAAGAGGCCTTCCATGCCTTAGTTTTACAGGAAAAACCGGAGGAGCAGGATAAAGGCGAAGAGGACCCCCAGGAGGAGGAAGAGGGGAGGGAGGAGGAGGCTGTAGGCCGCCAGGACCAGGGCCAGGAAGTCCTTCCAGTCGGGCTTGGGCTCCCCCTTCACGCCCTACAGAATAGACCGCCCCGCTCCCCGGGGCAATCCTTCCCGCTTCCCCTCTTTCTAGCCCTTTTGATAGCATTGGCCCATGGCCCTCTCCAAAAACGCCCGGAAGGTGCTCAAGGTCATGGCCCGCAGGGGGCCCCGGAGGTCCTCTTCGCCCTGGGCCGGGGCCTTCCCGCTTTTCCGACCTCCAGGCCGTTTTGCTCCTCTCCCCCCGCACCCTGGCGGAGAGGCTTCGGGAGTTCCACGCCCTGGGCTTCGTGGAGCGGCGGGCCTTCCCGGAGGTGCCGCCTCGGTAGAATACACCTTGACGGCGAAGGGGAAGCGGGTCTTGGAGTTTTTTTCGGGATTTGGAGGCGATATTGGACGCACAGGAGGTAAAGCGGTGAAAGCGCGCGCCATCGTGGTGACTTCGGGCAAAGGGGGGGTGGGCAAGACCACCACCACCGCCAACCTGGGGGCGGCCCTGGCCAAGCTCGGGGAGAAGGTGGCGGTGATAGACGTGGACGTGGGCCTCCGCAACCTGGACGTGGTGATGGGCCTCGAGGGGCGGGTGGTCTTTGACCTCATCGACGTCTTGGAGGGAAGGGCCAAGCCCCGGCAGGCCTCATCCGGGACAAGCGGGTGGAAAACCTCTACCTCCTTCCCGCCTCCCAGACCAAGGACAAGGAGGCCCTGGACCCCGAGCGCTTCCGCAACCTCGTCCGGCACCTCCTCGCCGAGGAGGGGTTTGACCGGGTGCTCATAGACTCCCCGGCCGGGATCGAGAAGGGCTTCCAGACGGCCGCCACCCCGGCGGAAGGGGCCTTGGTGGTGGTGAACCCCGAGGTCAGCAGCGTCCGGGACGCCGACCGCATCATCGGCCTTCTGGAGGCCCGGGAGATCCGGGAGAACTACCTGGTCATCAACGCTTGCGGCCCAGGATGGTGGCCCGGGGGGACATGCTCTCCGTGGAGGACGTGGTGGAGATTTTGGGCCTGAAGCCATCGGCATCATCCCCGAGGACGAGCAGGTCCTCATCTCCACCAACCAGGGGGAGCCCTTGGTGCTTAGAGACAACGGCCCCGCCGCCCAGGCCTTCATGGACACCGCCCGGCGCCTCCTGGGGGAGGAGGTGCCCTTCCGCGCCCTCGAGGACGCCCAGGGCCTCCTGGGGGTGTTGAAGAGGCTCTTCGGAGGTCGCTGATGTGGTGGCGCGAGAAGAGCAAGGAAAAGGCCAAGGAGCGCTTGAAGCTCGTTCTGGCCTACGACCGGGCCAAGCTTTCCCCGGGTCTGGTGGAAAACCTCAAGAAGGACCTCCTGGAGGTCCTGCGCCGCTACTTCCCCGCCCAGGAGGAGGGCCTTTCCGTGGCCTTGGAGGAACGGGGGGAGAAGATGGTCTTGATGGCCGACATCCCCCTCAAGTGAGGCGCCCGAGGTGACCCTAAGGCGGCCCAACCTCCTGGCCTACGACTGGGGCCTGGCCCTCCTGGCCCTGGTCCTCACCCTCTTGGGCCTCTATAACCTGCGAAGCGCCGCCCCCGACCCCGGTCTCCTTCCCCGACAGGTGGCGGCCTTTCTCCTGGGGCTGGCCCTAGGGGTGGGGGTCCAGTTTCTCTCCCGCCGCACGGTCTTCGCCCTGGCCTACCCCCTCTACGCCCTCTCCCTGGCCCTTTTGGTCCTGGTCCTCCTGGTGGGCCGGGAGATCAACGGGGCCAGGGCCTGGTTCGTGGTGGGGCCCCTGCAGTTCCAGCCCCTGGAGGTGGCCAAACTGGGGCTGGTCCTGGCCCTGGCCCGCCTTCTGGAGAACCGCCCCGTCCGCCGGGTTTGGGACTACTTCCTTCCCGGCCTCCTCACCCTGCCCGTGGTGGCCCTTCTCCTGCTCCAGCCCGACCTGGGAGGCTCCCTGGTGGTCCTCTTTGGGGCCTTCGCGGTCCTTTGGGTCCGCGGCCTGCCCGGAAGGCACCTCTTGGTGGGCGCCTTGGCCCTGGCCCTACTGGTGCCCACCGTGGTCTGGCCGAGCCTCAAGCCCTACCAGCGGGAGCGGGTGCTCATCGTCTTGGACCCCTACCGGGACCCCTTGGGCCAGGGGTTTCAGGTGATCCAGTCCACCATCGCCATCGGCTCGGGGGGGCTCTTGGGCAAAGGGTACGGCCAGGGCACCCAGACCCAGCTGGCTTCGTGCCCTTCCGCCACACGGATTTCGTCTTCGCCGTCTGGGCGGAGGAGTGGGGTTTCGTGGGGGTGGTGGCCCTCCTTGGCCTTTACGCCCTCCTCCTCCTGCGCCTCTTCGCCCTGGCCCTGGAGTGTCCCCGCCTGGCCGACCGCCTCTTCCTCGCCGGGGTGGGGGGGATGCTGGGCTTCCAGGTGGTGGTGAACCTGGGGGTGGCCCTGGGGGTGATGCCCGTGACCGGCCTGACCCTGCCCCTCTTTTCCTATGGGGGGTCCAGCCTGGTGGCCACCCTCTTCTCCCTGGGCCTGGTGCTTCTGGTCCACCGGGACCGGGCCGTTCCCTAGAGGCCCGGGGTTATATAAACTGGGCCCCGTGGCCAGGGACGTTTTGGTGCGCCTCCTTGGGGTGCGGAAGGCCTATGGGGGGTGGTGGCCTTGGAGGGGGTGGACCTCGAGGTCCATAGGGGCGAGTTCTTCAGCCTCCTCGGGCCCTCGGGGTGCGGCAAGACCACCCTCTTAAGGCTCCTCGCCGGCTTTGAAACCCCGGACGCGGGCCGCATAGAGATCGGGGGGCGGGACATGGCCGGGGTGCCCCCCTATGGGCGCCCCGTGAACACCGTCTTCCAGAACTACGCCCTCTTCCCCCACATGACCGTAGAGGCCAACATCGCCTTCGGGCTCCGCATGAAGGGCCTGCCCCCGGAGCCGTCCGCCAAAAGGTGGCCTGGGCTTTGGAGCTGGTGGACCTCCTCGGCCTGGAGAAGCGCTATCCCCGGGAGCTTTCCGGCGGGCAGAAGCAGCGGGTGGCCCTGGCCCGGGCCTGGTGCTGGAGCCGGAGGTGCTCCTCCTGGACGAGCCCCTCTCCGCCTTGGACGCCAGGCTCCGCCAGGAGCTTCGGGTGGAGCTCATGCAGATCCAGAGGCGGCTTGGCACCACCTTTATCTTCGTCACCCACGACCAGGAGGAGGCCTTGGTCATGTCGGACCGCATCGCCGTGATGCGCTCCGGGCGCATCGTGCAGGTGGGCCTTCCCGATGAGGTCTACGAGCGCCCCAAAAACCGCTTCGTGGCCGAGTTCCTGGGCCGCTTCAACTTCCTTCCCGCAAGGCCCCACCCCTTGGGAGCGGAAACCCCCTTGGGGCCCTTGCGCCTCCGGTCCCCTTTGGAGGGGGAGGCCCTTTTGGGGATCCGCCCGGAGAAAATCCGCCTCTACCCCGTGGGAAACGGCCTTCCCACCCGGGAGAACCTGGTGCGGGCGGTGGTGGAGGAGATCGTCTACACGGGGGCCGAGAACCAGTACTACCTGCGGGCGGGGGGGATGCGGCTTCTGGCCTACACCTTGAACCAGGACCTCCAGGAGCCGGGGGCCGAGGAGTTTACCTACGGGGAGGAGGTTTTGTGCTACCTTCCTCCAGAGAACCTGGTGGTGCTCCATGAATGAGGCGGCTACCCCGTGGCAGCGGTTCTTCCGGGTGCTGGTCACCGTAGGCCCGGGGGGGCTTTGGCTCTTTCTCTTTGTCCTCCTCCCCACCCTCCTGGTCCTCCTGGCCTCCTTGATGAGCCGGGGGCCCTACGGGGAGCTTCAGGGGCCCCTGACCCTTAGGAACTACCTGAGGCTTTTGGAGCCCCCTTACCTCGAGGCCTTCGCCAGAGCCTCGGGATAGGGGCCCTGGCCACCCTCTTCTCCGCCCTTCTGGGCTACCCCCTGGCCTTTTACCTCGCCCGCCACCCCCGGCGGGACCTCCTTCTCCTTTTCCTCCTCCTTCCCTTCTTCACCAACTTCCTCATCCGGGTCTACGCCTGGCTGGTCCTCCTGCAGCGGGAAGGGGTGGCGAACGCCCTTCTGCAGGCCTTCGGCCTTGGCCCCTTCACCCTTTACCCCTCCTTCTTCGCCGTGCTCCTGGCCACGGTCTACACCTTCCTGCCCTTTTTCGTGCTTCCGGTCTACGCCAGCGTGGAACGGGTGGACTGGCAGCTTTTGGAAGCGGCCTACGACCTTGGGGCAAGGCCCGTTAGGGCCTTCCTCCACGCCGTGCTTCCCCAGACCTACCCGGGGCTCTTTGCGGGAAGCGTCCTGGTCTTCATCCCGGCCATGGGCACCTTCGTGGTGGCCGACCTTCTGGGGGCGGGGCGGGTGGTCCTCATCGGCAACCTCATCCAGCAGCAGTTCGGCGTCACCCGGGACTGGGCCTTCGGGGCGGCCTTGAGCGTCTTCCTCATGGGGTTTGTGCTTCTCGCCCTCTACCTCTACGCCCGCCTCCAGGGGGAAAGGGGGCTTGAGGATCTGGTATGAGGCGGCTTCTCTCCCTCCACGCCCTGTTGGTCTATGCCTTCCTTTACCTCCCCATCCTGGTCATCGTGGCCCTCTCCTTCAACGAGAGCCGCAGGGGGGTTCACTTCACCGGCTTCACCCTGAAGTGGTACCAGGGCCTCTTCCAGGACCCGAGGGTTTTGGAGTACTTCGCCAACACCCTTCTTGTGGCCTTGGTCTCCACCCTGGTCTCCACGGTCCTCGGGACCCTCCTCGCCTTGGGCCTGGTGCGCTACCGTTTCCCTGGGAAGGGCTTTTTGCGCTACCTCCTCTACGTCCCCGTGGTGGTGCCCGACGTGGTCATGGGGGTTTCCCTCCTCCTCCTCTTCGCCTTCTCCCGGGAGCTTTGGGGCTTTCCAAGGCTTTCCCTCCTCACGGTGGTCCTCGGGCACATCACCTTCCAGGTGGCCTTCGTGACCCTGGTGGTGCGCTCCCGGCTCCTCCTTTTGGACCCCGCCCTGGAGGAGGCCGCCCGGGACCTGGGGGCGAGGGGCTTCCAGACCTTTTGGTATGTGACCCTCCCCCTGGCCTGGCCGGGGGTGGCGGCGGGGGCGCTCCTCGCCCTCACCCTTTCCCTGGACGACTTCGTGGTCACCTTCTTCACCGCGGGGCCCGGGGCCACCACCTTGCCCCTTTACATCTACTCCAGCGTGAAGCTGGGGGTAAGCCCCAAGGTCCACGCCCTCTCCACCCTCATCGTGGGGCTTAGCGCCTTTTTCCTGGCTTTAGGGTATGCTCTCAGCCGGAGGAGGGTATGAGGCGGATCGGAGCCTTGCTCCTGGCGGTAGCCCTGGCGCTCCTGGGGTGGCTTCTCTTTCGCCCTAAGGCCCCTTCGGGCGCGGGCACCCTTTACTTCCTCAACTGGGCCGACTACATCCCCGAGGAGCTTGTCCGGAAGTTTGAGCGGGAGACGGGGGCCAAGGTGGTCCTGGACACCTTTGAGTCCCCCGAGGCCATGCTGGCCAAGCTCAAGGCGGGGGCGGACCGGGAGTTCTCCCTGGTGGTGGCCCCGGACTACTACGTCCTGCAGATGGCCCGGGACGGGCTCCTCGCCCCCTTGGACAAGGGGAGGCTGAAGAACCTCGCCCACCTGGACCCCTTCTTCCTGGACCCACCCTACGACCCCGGCCTGCAGTACTCCGTGCCCTACCTGTGGGGCACCACGGGGATCGCCTACCGGGAGGACCTGGTGAAGGGCACGGTGGACTCCTACGCCGCCTTCTTTGACCCGGGCCGCCAGGTGGGCCCTTTTCTCCTCCTGGACGAGATGCGGGAGACCATCGGGGCGGCCCTTAGGTACCTGGGCTACTCGGTGAACACCACCGACCCCCTTGCCCTGGAGAAGGCCAAGGAACTCCTTATCGCCGCCAAGGGGCGCTCCGTGGGCTTCGCCGGGGGGGTGGAGGCCCTGAACCGCATCCTGGCGGGGGACGCTGCCCTAAGCCTCGCCTACTCGGGGGACGTCCTTCAGGCCCGGGGGGAGGACGAACGCCTCCGCTACGCCCTGGCCAAGGAGGGGGGAACGCTTTGGACGGACGCCATGGTGGTGCTGAAGCGGGGCCCGGCCCAGGAGCTGGCCTACCGCTTCATTGACTTCCTCTTGGAGCCGGAAAACGCCGCTACCCTGGCGGCGTACACCCGCTACGCCACCCCCGTGGCCAAGGCCATCCCCCTCCTGCCCGAGGAGATGCGCCAGGACCCCACCGTCTTTCCACCGGAGGAGGTGCGCGCCAAGCTGGAGTACCTCAAGGACCTGGGGCCGGACATCGCCCTTTACGACCGGGTCTGGACCGAGGTGAAGGCCCGCTAAAGAGGCCCTGGGCATAAGGGGTCTATACTGGAGCCATGAAGCGGGTCCTCCTCCTCCTCCTCCTCCTCCTCTTGGGGCTTCCGGCCTTCGCCCAAGGGGTGGAGGGGCTTTGGGCCAGGACCTGCGCCCAGTGCCACGGGGACAGGGCCCAAGGGGCGAAACCCTACCCCGGCCTCCAGGGGGCCCTTCCCCTCTTCGCCACCCTCGAGGGGCGGCGCTACCTGGTCCTGGTGGTCCTCTACGGGAAAAAGGGGGAGGCCGGCCTGATGCCCGGCTTCGCCCAGCTTAAGGACGAGGAGCTGGCCGCCCTCCTCAACCACCTCATGGCCCTCCTCAAGGCCAAGGGGGAGCCCTTCAGGCCCGAGGACATCAAGAAGGAGCGGGGCCAGAACCTGGCCCCGGACCGGATCCCAAGGCCCTAGAGGGGGTCTTCCAATACGGCCCCCTCGTCCGCCTGGCGTACCAGGGCGGCGTAGCGGGCGAAAAGGCCGTGGGTGAAGGCGGGGGGGCGGGGTTGCCAGCGGGCCTTCCGCCTTTCCAGCTCCTCCTCGGGGAGGAGGACCTCCAGGAGGCGGTTTTCCACGTCAATCCGGATGCGGTCCCCCTCTTCCAAAAGGGCGATGGGCCCGCCCACGAAGGCCTCGGGGGCGATGTGGCCGATCATGAGGCCGCGGGTGCCCCCGGAGAAGCGGCCGTCGGTGAGGAGGGCTACCTCGGGCCCAAGCCCCTCCCCCACGATGGCGCTGGTCACCGAGAGCATCTCGGGCATGCCGGGGGCGCCCTTGGGCCCCACGTAGCGGATGACCACCACGTCCCCGGGCCGGATCTCCCCCTTCAGGACCTTCTCCATGGCCGCCTCCTCGGAGTCAAAGACCCGGGCCGGGCCCTCAAAATGGGTGCGCTCCGTCCCCGCCAGCTTGAGAACGGCCCCCTTGGGGGCGAGGTTCCCCTTGAGCACCACGAGCCTCCGTGGGGCTTGAGGGCCTTTTCCACGGGGAAGACCACCCTCTGCCCCTCCTTTTCCCGGTAGGCCCTTTCCACCTCCTCCGCCAGGGTGCGGCCCGTGAGGGTCTTTTCCTCACCGTATAAAAGCCCCGCTTCCAGGAGCCGCTTGAAGACGAGGGCCGTCCCCCCGGCTTCATACAGCTCCCAGGCGGTGTAGGTGCCCCAGGGCCTGAGGTCGGCGATCACCGGGGTCTTGCGGGAGACCCGGTCAAAGTCCTCTAGGGAAAGCTCCACGCCCGCTTCCTTGGCCAGGGCGAGGAGGTGAAGCACGGCGTTGGTGCTCCCCCCCGTGGCGGCCACGGCGGCGATGGCGTTGAGGAAGCCTTCCGGGTGAGGAAGTCCTTGGGCTTCCAGTCGCGCTCTATGGCCCAGGCGAGGATCCGCCCCGCCTCCTTGGTGGCCCGTTCCTTTTCGGGGTGGACGGCGGGGATGGCGTTGTAGCCCACGGGGGAGAGGCCCAGGGCCTCGAGGGCCATGGCCATGGTGTTGGCGGTGTACTGCCCGCCGCAGGCCCGGGCCGGGGATGGCCCGGCGCTCAATCTCCAAAAGCTCTTCCTCGGAGATCTTCCCGGCGGCCCTTTGCCCCACCGCCTCAAAGACCTCCACGATGGTGAGCTTCCGGCCCTGCCACTCTCCCGGGGCGATGGTTCCCCCGTAGAGGACCATGCCGGGGACCCCGCTCCGGATCACCCCCATGGCCCCCCCGGGGATGGTCTTGTCGCAGGCGGAGAGGGCCACCATGCCGTCGTAGAGGTAGCCCTGGGCGATGAGTTCCACGCTGTCGGCGATGACCTCGCGGCTTACCAGGCTTGCCCGCATGCCGGGGGTGCCCATGCTGATGCCGTCGGAGATGGCGGGGGCCCCGAACTCAAAGGGGACAAGCCCCGCCTCCTTGAGCCCGGCCTTGAGGTGGAGGGCGAGGCTTCGCAGGTGGAAGTTGCAGGGCATGCCGTCGGTGAAGGTGTTCACCACCCCCACGAAGGGCCTTCCGAAGTCCTCGTCCCCCACCCCCACCGCCCGGAGCATGCTGCGGGCGGGGGCCTGCTGCAGTCCCTTCTTGATCCGGTCTGACTCATGCGTCCCTCCAGGTGGCGATCCTTCCGTGGAAGGCCCTGGCCTTGGGGAGAAGCCGCACCAGGGCCTTGGCGGCCTCTTCTGGCGTGAGAAGACGCCCCTCTTCCTTGTAACCCCTAAAGACCCGGTGGAGCACGCCCGCGGCGCTCCCCTGGGCCTCCCGGGCCTGGCGCTGCATCTCCGTCTCCACCACCCCGGGGCGGAAGACGAAGCAGGTGACCTCCGGGGCCTCGGCGGCGAGCTGCCTGGCCAGGTGCTCCTCCGCCGCCTTGGCCACGGCGTAGGCCCCGATGCCCGGCAGGTTGCTCTCCGCCGCCCCGGAGCCCAGGTACACCGCGAGGCCCTCCCCTTGGCGCCTGAGGACGGGGTAGGCGAAGCGGGCGAGCTGGTAGCCGGCGAGGAGGTTGGCCTCGAGGACCTCCAGGAAAAGCTCCTCCGCCAGCTCAAAGAGGAGGGGCCCCGGGTGGAGGACCCCGGCGTTGTGGATGTAGCCCTGGAAGTTCCCCAAGGCCTCGGCCCTTTCCACCAAGGCGTGGGCCACCTCCGCTTTCCCCGCGCTTCCCGCCACGTAGGCCACCCTCGCTCCCAGGGCCTGGACCTCCTCGGCCACCGCCTTCAAGGGGCCTTCCGAGCGGGCGTTGAGCACCAGGTCAAAGCCCTCCTTGGCGAGGGCCAAAGCCAGGGCCTTCCCGATGCCCCGGCTCGCCCCGGTGAGGATCAGGGTCTTTCTCATAGAAGCTCCTCCGTGGGGATCGCCACGCCCTGGAAGGCGAGCCCGGCCCCAGGGCCCAGGGCCTCCACCTCTTGGTAGACCTCCCCCTCGGGCTTCCGGTGGACCAGGACCCTCCTCCCCTCGAGGTCCACCACCCAGACTTCGGGGACCCCGGCTTGGGCGTAGAGGGGGAGCTTCACCTGGAGGTCGTAGCGGAGGGAGGTGTCGGCCACCTCCACCACCAAGAGGGCGTCCTGGCCCTTGGGGTGCCGGGAGGCGTAGCCCTCGGGCTCGGGCTTCAGGAGGGCGAGGTCAGGGTAGAGCTCGGACGACCCGACCACGAGGGGGTTTTGCACGGAAAGCAGGACCTCGCCGCGGGCGGCCAAGGGGGCGAAGCGGGCGGTGAGCCGCCGCACGATGGCAGCGTGCTTGGGACCGATAGGCTCATCTCTACCAGGTCTCCTTCCACGAGCTCCAGCCTTAGGTCCTCCGGGAAGACCCCGGCCTCCACCATGCGGTGGAACTCTTCCAGGGAGACCTTGTGGCGGGTCACGGCAGGACCTCCTTGACCGGCACCTTCAGCGAGAGGACCGAAAGCTCCCCGTCCTCGAGGGCCTCCGCCTCCCGGTAACCCTCTCCCTCGGGATGGCGGAAGACGTGCACCTTCTCCCGCACCAGGTCCACCACCCAGACCTCGGGTATCCCCGCTTGGGCGTAGAGGGGGAGCTTCACCTTGAGGTCGTGGTCCAGGCTGGTCTCGGCCACCTCCACCACCAAGAGGGCATCCTTGGCCTCAGGTAGGCGGTCGCGGTACCGGGTCCTCGGGGGCTTAAGGAGGGCGAGGTCCGGATAGACCTCGGTGTCCGGGAAAAGCACCAGGGGGTTTTGCACCGAGAGCACACTTTGATTCCGTAGGGCGCTCAAGAGGTCCACGAGGGTGTTCATGACGTACGCATGCCGCTTCCCAATGGGGCTCAGCTCCACCACCTCCCCCCGGATGAGCTCCACCCGGTCGTCCTCCCCCAGGATGCCCGCCTCGGCCATGCGGTGGAAGTCCTCGGCGCTGAAGCGGTGCCGGATCATACCCCCATCTTAGGCCAGGTGGCGGAGGACCGTGGCCGTGAAGGCCTCCGTGCCCGCGCTTCCCCCGAGGTCCGGGGGCGGGGTCTCCAGAAGGGCCTTGGCCACGGCGTCTTCCACCTTGCGGGCGAGCTCCACCAGGCCGAAGGCGTGTTCCAGCATCAAAGCGGCGGAGAGGATGGACGCCGTGGGGTTGGCGAGGCCCTTGCCGGCGATGTCGGGGGCGGAGCCGTGCACGGCTCAAAGACCGGGGTGCCCCTTCCCAAGGAGGCGGAGGGGAGGAGGCCCAGGGAGCCGGGGAGGACGCTCGCCAGGTCCGAGAGGATGTCCCCGAAGAGGTTCCCCGTGACCACCACGTCAAAGCGGGCGGGGTTTTTCACCAGGTGCATGGCCATGGCGTCCACGTACTGGTGCTCCAGGGCGACGTCGGGGTAGCCCCGCCCCACCTCCTCCACGGTCTTGCGCCAGAACTCCCCTACCTCCAGCACGTTCGCCTTGTCCACGCTCACCACGCGCTTCCTGCGCTTCCTCGCCGCCTCAAAGGCCACCTTGGCCACCCGCTCCACCTCGGGCTTGCTGTAGCGTTCCGTGTTCCAGGCCTCGGCCTCCGACATCCCCCGGGGCTCGCCAAAGTAGATCCCCCCGGTGAGCTCCCGGACGATGAGGACGTCCACCCCCTGGGCGATTTCCTCCTTCAGGGGGAGAGCCGCTCCAGCCCGGGGAAGACCTTGGCCGGGCGGAGGTTGGCGAAGAGGTCCTGGCTTTTCCTTAGGGCCAAAAGCCCCGTCTCCGGGCGGATCTTGCGGGGAAGCCCGTCCCACTTGGGCCCCCCCACGCTTCCCAGAAGCACCGCCTCCGCCTCCTCCACGCCCTTTCGCGTGGCCTCGGGGAAGGGCTCCCCGAACCGGTCTATGGCCTCTCCCCCGAAGGGGAAGACC
Source organism: Thermus sp. JCM 17653 (assembly GCA_001311585.1). Taxonomy (GTDB): domain Bacteria; phylum Deinococcota; class Deinococci; order Deinococcales; family Thermaceae; genus Thermus. The sequence continues at coordinate 4,366 of BBBN01000004.1, read as the reverse complement.
TCGTAGGCGAGGCCCAGGCCCTCGGCCTCGTCCAGGGCCCTTAGGACCCTCAGGGCGGCCTCCGTGACCTCGGGGCCGATCCCGTCCCCGGGAAGCACCGCCACCTTCATTCCGCCCTCCTGGGGTAGGGGAGCTTCTGGTCAAAGGCGTCCAGAAGCTCTCCGGCCTCTAGAAGCTCCCCGATGGGGTCCCAAAGCCCCTCCACCAGGGCCTCCCGGGCCTCTTCCCGGAGGAAGAGGGGGGCTACCCGGTCCCCGAAGCGCACCTCCTTCTGCACCAGGTCTATCTCCACCTCCAGTTCCGGGTTCTCCTCCACGGCCCGGAAGAGGACCGCCAGGTCCTCAGGGGCCAGGCTCACGCAGGGGAGGCCGATGGCGGTGGCGTTGCCGAAGAAGATTTCGGCGAAGCTCTCCCCGATGATGGCCTTAAAGCCTGCCCGCTTGATGGCCTGGGGCGCGTGCTCGCGGCTGGAGCCGGAGCCGAAGCCCGACTCCACCAAGAGGATCGTGGCCCCCCGGTAGCGGGGGTCGTTTAAGGGGTGGGGCTTGGGGTTCCCCTTCTCGTCGAAGCGCTCGTCGTAGAAGAGGTATTGCCCCAGGCCCTCGAAGGTGAGGGCCTTCATGAAGCGGGCGGGGATGATGCGGTCGGTGTCGATGTCCTCGCCCCTAAGGGGCACGGCCCTTCCCCGGATCACGGTGAACTTCTCCAGCATGGCTTACCTCCCGATCCCGAAGACTTCCCGGGCGTCGGCGATCTCCCCGGCCACGGCCGCCGCCGCCACCATGAGGGGGCTCATGAGGACGGTGCGGCCCCGGGGGCTTCCCATGCGACCCTTGTAGTTCCGGTTGGAGCTCGAGGCGGCGAGCTCGTCCCCTTCCAGGCGGTCCGGGTTCATGGCCAGGCACATGGAGCAGCCCGGCATCCGCCATTCAAACCCCGCCTCGCGGAAGACCTCGGCGATGCCCTCCTCCTCGGCCTTCCTCGCCACCCACTCCGAGCCCGGCACCACCAGGCCCGCACCCCCTTCTTCACCTTGTGCCCCTTGAGGTGGCGGGCCACCTCCCGGAGGTCGGAAAGCCTGGCGTTGGTGCAGCTTCCGATGAAGGCCACCTGCACGGGCACCCCCTTGATGGGCTGGCCAGGCCTAAAGCCCATGTAGGCCAGGGCCTCCTCGGCCACGGGGCGCTCCTCCTCGGGAAGCTCCTCCAGGAAGGGGATCCTGCCGTCAATGGGGATGGCCTGCCCCGGGGTGATGCCCCAGGTGACGGTGGGGGCGATCTCCTCGGCGCGGAAGGTGACCACGTCGTCGTAGGGGGCGTCGGGGTCGGAGCGGAGGGCGAGCCACCGTCTCTTGGCCTCCTCCCACTCGGGCCCCTTGGGGGCGTAGGGGCGGCCCTCGAGGTACTGGAAGGTGGTCTCGTCGGGGTTCACGTAGCCGATGCGGGCTCCGCCCTCAATGGACATGTTGCAGAGGGTCATGCGGCTTTCCATGTCCATGGCCTCCACGGCGCTTCCCCCGTATTCGTAGGCGTAGCCCAGGCCCCCCTTCACCCCCAGGTGGCGGATGATGTGGAGGATCACGTCCTTGGCGTAGACCCCGGGGGCAAGCCTCCCCTCCACGTTGATCCGCCGCACCTTGAGCTTCTGGGCGGCCAGGGTCTGGGTGGCGAGGACGTCCCGGACCTGGCTGGTGCCGATGCCGAAGGCCACGGCCCCGAAGGCCCCGTGGGTGGAGGTGTGGGAGTCCCCGCAGGCGATGGTCATCCCGGGCTGGGTGAGGCCGAGCTGGGGCCCGATGACGTGGACGATGCCCTGGTTCCCGCTCCCCAGGTCAAAGAAGGTGATGCCGTGCTCCCGGGTGTTTTGCCTGAGGGCCTCCAGCATGCTCTGGGCCAGGGGGTCCTGGAAGGGCTCGGTGCGGTCGTGGGTGGGGACGATGTGGTCCACGGTGGCGAAGGTGCGGTGGGGGTAGCGTACCCGAAGGCCCAGGTCCCGAAGCATCCCGAAGGCCTGGGGGCTCGTGACCTCGTGGAGGAGGTGGAGGTCTATGAAGAGCTGGCTTTGGCCGTTTCGGAGCTTCCTCACCTCGTGGGCTTCCCAGACCTTCTCGTAGAGCGTTTTTCCCATTCTCTCCCTCCCCATGCAAAACCCCCCGGGGTTTGGGGCCCGGGGGCAGGCGGCAAAGCCTTTCCCTAAACCGGGCCTGCCCGGCTTAGGCGTAGTAGGACGCTCCGCCGCATTGGCCCTTAGCCTAAGGGGAAGCGCCCTTTCCGGTCAAGGCCCCTATACTGCTAACGTGCTTGGCCTTTACCACGCGGCCCGGGCCCTGGGGCTAAAACCCGCCCTCCTGGAGTCCTTGGGGCCGAGGACGCCCTTCTCCCAGCTTTCCCTTCTGGGCCTCAGGCCCAGGCACCGCCTCGAGGTCCTGGAGGGGCGGCTCTACCTGGACGGGCGGCAGGTGGGGGAGGCCCTGGAGGTCTTCTCCTACCTGGAAAAGGGCCTGGGCAGAGGGTTCTTTCCCGCCTGGATCGGGTTTTTCGCTTACGAGTTCGCCCGCCACCTGGGCCTTCCCACCCGCAAGCCCCTTCCCGGCCTCCCCGAGGCGGCCTTTTACTACTACCCCGAGGCTTCGCCCTCCTCTCGGGGAGGCTCGTGGAAAGGCCCTCCTTCCCTTTGCGGCCCGGGCCCTATCCCCTTCCTCCCTTGCCCCCTCACCCCCTGGTTTCCGACTTCCCCCGGGAGGCCTTCCTGGAGGGGGTGCGGGAGGTCCAGGAGAGGATCCGCGCCGGGGTGGTCTACCAGGTGAACCTCTCCCACCGCTTCCGCCTCCTGGGGGCGGTGGATCCCCTGGCCCTCTACGCCCGGATCCGCCTCCGGAACCCTTCTCCCTTTATGGGGCTCCTGGAGGGGGAGGGGTGGGCGGTGGTCTCGGGGAGCCCCGAGCGCTCTTCCAAAGGGTGGGGAAGAGGCTCCTGGCCCGGCCCATCGCCGGCACCAGGCCCCGGGGGAGGACCCCGGAGGAGGACCGCCTCCTGGAGGTAGAGCTCCTCTCCTCCCCCAAGGAGCGGGCCGAGCACGCCATGCTGGTGGACCTGGTGCGCAACGACCTGGCCCGGGTGGCCAGGCCCGGCAGCGTGCGGGTGCGGGAGCTTTACACGGTGGAACGCTACGCCCACGTGATGCACCTGGTTTCCGAGGTGGAGGCCTACGCTGAAGCCCCTCTGGGGAGGGTTTTCCCCGCCCTCTTCCCCGGGGGGACCATCACCGGGGCGCCCAAGGGCACCGCCATGGAGGCCATCCGGGACCTCGAGCCCGTCCCCCGGGGGGCCTACACGGGAAGCCTGGGCTACGTCTCGGGGAGGGGGGCGGACTTCAACATCCTCATCCGTTCCTTCCAGAAGGTGGGGGAGGAGGTGCTCTTCTCCGCCGGAGCGGGGGTGGTGATCGCCTCGCACCCCGAGCGGGAGTACGAGGAAACCCTCCATAAGGCGGAAAGCCTCCTCCTCGCCCTGGAGAGGGGAAGGCCGGGAAGGCCCCCCGAGCCCCCGAGAAGGCGGGCCTCCTGGAACCCGCCCTCTCCTTCCCTGTACAGGCGGGCCCGGGTCCTCTTCCTGGAAAACCGGGACTCCTTCAGCTACAACCTGGTGGACTACTTGAGGAGCCTGGGGGCGGAGGTGGAGGTGGTGGACCAGGAGGAGGCCCCCGGGTTTTTCGGCTTCACCCACCTGGTGGTGGGGCCCGGGCCCAAGGACCCCTTCACCGCCGGGCGGGTGCTGGAGTGGACGGAAAGGGCCCTTGAGGAGGGGCTTCCCCTCCTCGGGGTCTGCCTGGGCCACCAGGCTTTGGGGGTGGTGTTGGGGGCGGAGCTTTACCGGGAGGACCCCGTCCACGGGGAGGGGCACGCCATCTTCCACACCGGGGAGGCTCTCTTCGCGGGGATTCCCAGCCCGGCCCCCTTTGCCCGCTACCACTCCCTGGCCCTGAGGCGGCTGCCCCCAGGGGCGCGCCTCCTCGCTTGGACGGAAGGGGGTGTGCCCATGGCCCTTTGGGACGGGAAGAAGGCCTTTGGGGTGCAGTTCCACCCGGAAAGCCTCCTTTCCCCTTGGGGGATGCGCCTTCTGGCCAACTTTTTGGAGGTGGCATGAAGCGGGTCTTACATAACGGGCTTCCCTTCGCCGAACCCCTTCCCGAGAGCTTGCTTTACCACGGGGTGAGCGTCTTCACCACCCTCCGGGTGGAAAGGGGGGTACCCCTTTGGCTCGAGGCCCACCTCCACCGCCTCCGCCGCCACGCCCTGGCCCTGGGGCTCCCTTACCCGGGGGACGAGGCCTTTCTCGAGGACCTCGAGGCCCTCCTCCGGGCCTTT
>BBBN01000003.1 GCA_001311585.1 Thermus sp. JCM 17653 | reverse complement strand
CTCCGCCGGGGCGACCCCGGGGTGGAGCTCAAGCCCGGGGTGCGGGAGGTGGTGCGGGTCTACGTGGCCCAGAAGCGCAAGCTCCAGGTGGGCGACAAGCTCGCCAACCGCCACGGGAACAAGGGCGTGGTGGCCAAGATCCTCCCCGTGGAGGACATGCCCCACCTGCCCGACGGCACCCCGGTGGACATCCTCCTCAACCCCCTGGCGTCCCCAGCCGCATGAACCTGGGCCAGATCCTGGAAACCCACCTGGGCCTGGCGGGCTACTTCCTGGGCCAGCGCTACATCTCCCCGGTGTTTGACGGGGCCACCGAGCCCGAGATCAAGGCCCTTCTGGCCGAGCCTTTGACCTCTACTTCGGTAAGCGGAAGGAAGAGGGCTTCGGCGTGGACAAGCGGGAGAAGGAGGTCCTGGCCCGGGCGGAGAAGCTCGGCCTGGTGAGCCCCGGCAAGCCCCCTGAGGAGCAGCTTCGGGAGCTCTTCCTCCAGGGCAAGGTGGTCCTCTACGATGGCCGCAGCGGGGAGCCCTTTGAGGGGCCTATTGTGGTGGGGCAGATGTTCATCATGAAGCTCTACCACATGGTGGAGGACAAGATGCACGCCCGTTCCACCGGCCCCTACTCCCTCATCACCCAGCAGCCTCTGGGCGGTAAGGCCCAGTTCGGCGGCCAGCGCTTCGGGGAGATGGAGGTCTGGGCCCTCGAGGCCTACGGGGCCGCCCACACCCTGCAGGAGATGCTCACCCTCAAGTCCGACGACATCGAGGGCAGAAACGCCGCCTACGAGGCCATCATCAAGGGCGAGGACGTGCCCGAGCCCAGCGTGCCCGAGTCCTTCCGCGTGCTGGTGAAGGAGCTTCAGGCCCTGGCCCTAGACGTCCAGACCCTGGACGAGAAGGACAACCCCGTGGACATCTTTGAAGGCTTGGCGTCCAAGAGGTAGAAGCCCCGGAGGAAAGATGAAAAAGGAAGTCCGCAAGGTCCGCATCGCCCTGGCCTCCCCGGAGAAGATCCGCTCCTGGAGCTACGGGGAGGTGGAGAAGCCCGAGACCATCAACTACCGCACCCTTAAGCCCGAGCGGGACGGCCTCTTTGACGAGCGCATCTTCGGCCCCATCAAGGACTACGAGTGCGCCTGCGGCAAGTACAAGCGCCAGCGCTTTGAGGGCAAGGTGTGCGAGCGCTGCGGCGTGGAGGTGACCAAGAGCATCGTCCGCCGCTACCGCATGGGCCACATTGAGCTCGCCACCCCCGCCGCCCACATTTGGTTCGTCAAGGACGTGCCTCCAAGATCGGCACCCTCCTGGACCTCTCCGCCACGGAGCTGGAGCAGGTGCTTTACTTCAACAAGTACATCGTCTTGGACCCGAGGGGGGCCGTTCTGAACGGGGTTCCCGTGGAAAAGCGCCAGCTCCTCACCGACGAGGAGTACCGGGAGCTCCGCTACGGCAAGCAGGAGACCTACCCCCTGCCTTCCGGGGTGGACGCCTGGTGAAGGACGGGGAGGAGGTGGTGAAGGGCCAGGAGCTTGCCCCCGGGGTGGTGAGCCGCATGGACGGGGTGGCCCTTTACCGCTTCCCCCGCCGGGTGCGGGTGGACTACCTCTACAGGGAGCGGGCCGCTTTGCGCCTTCCCCTCGCCTCCTGGGTGGAGAGGGAGGCCTACAAGCCCGGCGAGGTCCTGGCCGAGCTTTCCGAGCCTTACCTCTTCCGGGCGGAGGAGGACGGGGTGGTGGAGCTGCGGGAGTTCCCCGAGGGAGCCCTCCTCTACCTGCGCCAGGAGGAGGTGGTGGTGGCCCGCTACCTCCTTCCCGTGGGCATGACGCTCCTCGTGGTCCACGGGGAGATCGTGGAGAAGGGCCAGCCCCTGGCGGAGGGCAGGGGGCTTCTGCGCCTTCCCCGGCACATGGCCGCCAAGGAGGTGGAGGCCGAGGAGGAGGGGGAGACCGTTTACCTCACCTTCTTCCTGGAGTGGACCGAGCCCAAGGACTACCGGGTGGCCCCCCACATGAACGTGGTGGTGCCCGAAGGGGCCCGGGTCCAGCCCGGGGAGAAGATCGTGGCCGCCATTGACCCCGAGGAGGAGGTCATCGCCGAGGCCGAGGGGGTGGTCCACCTGCACGAGCCCGCCAGCCTCCTGGTGGTCAAGGCCCGGGTCTACCCCTTTGAGGACGACGTGGAGGTCTCCACCGGGGACCGGGTGGCCCCGGGGGACGTCCTGGCCGACGGGGGCAAGGTCAAGAGCGAGATCTACGGCCGGGTGGAGGTGGACCTGGTCCGGAGCGTGGTGCGGGTGGTGGAGTCCTACGACATCGACGCCCGCATGGGGGCGGAGGCCATCCAGCAGCTGCTTAAGGAGCTGGACCTCGAGGCCCTGGAGAAGGAGCTCCTGGAGGAGATGAAGCACCCCTCCCGGGCCCGGCGGGCCAAGGCCAGGAAGCGCCTGGAGGTGGTGCGGGCCTTCCTGGACTCCGGCAACCGCCCGGAGTGGATGGTCCTGGAGCCGTCCCCGTCCTCCCGCCGGACCTCCGCCCCATGGTGCAGGTGGACGGGGGGCGCTTCGCCACGAGCGACCTCAACGACCTCTACCGCCGCCTCATCAACCGCAACAACCGGCTGAAGAAGCTTTTGGCCCAGCGCCCCGGAGATCATCATCCGCAACGAGAAGCGCATGCTCCAAGAGGCGGTGGACGCCGTGATCGACAACGGCCGCCGCGGCAGCCCCGTGACCAACCCGGGCTCCGAGCGCCCCCTCCGTAGCCTCACCGACGTCCTCTCCGGCAAGCAGGGCCGTTTCCGCCAGAACCTCCTGGGCAAGCGGGTGGACTACTCCGGGCGCTCGGTCATCGTGGTGGGGCCCCAGCTCAAGCTCCACCAGTGCGGCCTGCCCAAGCGCATGGCCCTGGAGCTTTTCAAGCCCTTCCTCCTCAAGCGGATGGAGGAGAAGGGCATCGCCCCCAACGTCAAGGCGGCGAGGCGCATGCTGGAGCGCCAGCGGGACATCAAGGACGAGGTCTGGGACGCCTGGAGGAGGTGATCCACGGCAAGGTGGTCCTCCTAAACCGCGCCCCCACCCTGCACCGCCTGGGGATCCAGGCCTTCCAGCCCGTACTGGTGGAGGGGCAGTCCATCCAGCTCCACCCCCTGGTGTGCGAGGCCTTCAACGCCGACTTTGACGGGGACCAGATGGCGGTCCACGTGCCCCTCTCCTCCTTCGCCCAGGCGGAGGCCCGCATCCAGATGCTCTCCGCCCACAACCTCCTCTCCCCGGCCTCCGGGGAGCCCCTGGCCAAGCCCAGCCGGGACATCATCCTGGGCCTTTACTACATCACCCAGGTGCGGCGGGAGAAGAAGGGGGCGGGCCTGGAGTTCGCCACCCCTGAGGAGGCCCTGGCCGCCCACGAGCGGGGGGAGGTGGCCCTGAACGCCCCCATCCGGGTGGCGGGCCGGGAGACCAGCGTGGGCCGGCTGAAGTTCGTCTTCGCCAACCCCGACGAGGCCCTCTTGGCCGTGGCCCACGGGCTTTTGGACCTCCAGGACGTGGTCACGGTGCGGTACCTGGGCAAGCGCCTGGAGACGAGCCCCGGCCGGATCCTCTTCGCCCGCATCGTGGGCGAGGCCGTGGGGGACGAGAGGGTGGCCCAGGAGCTCATCCAGATGGACGTGCCCCAGGAGAAGAACTCCCTCAAGGACCTGGTCTACCAGGCCTTCCTGCGCCTGGGGATAGAGAAGACCGCCCGCCTCCTGGACGCCCTCAAGTACTACGGCTTCACCCTCTCCACCACCAGCGGCATCACCATCGGCATAGACGACGCCGTGATCCCGGAGGAGAAGCAGAAGTACCTGGAGGAGGCCGATCGCAAGCTCCGCCAGATTGAGCAGGCCTACGAGATGGGCTTCCTCACCGACCGGGAGCGGTACGACCAGGTGATCCAGCTCTGGACGGAGACCACGGAGAAGGTCACCCAGGCGGTCTTCAAGAACTTTGAGGAGAACTACCCCTTCAACCCCCTCTACGTCATGGCCCAGTCCGGGGCCCGGGGTAACCCCCAGCAGATCCGCCAGCTCTGCGGCATGCGGGGCCTCATGCAAAAGCCTCCGGCGAAACCTTCGAGGTGCCGGTGCGCTCCTCCTTCCGCGAGGGCCTCACCGTCTTGGAGTACTTCATCTCTAGCCACGGGGCGAGGAAGGGCGGGGCGGACACCGCCCTCCGCACCGCCGACTCCGGCTACCTCACCCGGAAGCTGGTGGACGTGGCCCACGAGATCGTGGTGCGGGAGGCGGACTGCGGCACCACCAACTACATCTCCGTGCCCCTCTTCCAGCCCGACGAGGTGACCCGCACCATGCGCCTGAGGAAGCGCTCGGACATCGAGGCCGGGCTTTACGGCCGGGTCCTGGCCCGGGAGGTGGAGGTCCTGGGCCAGCGCCTCGAGGAGGGCCGCTACCTCTCCCTGGAGGACGTGGGCCTCCTCATCAAGGCGGCGGAGGCCGGGGAGATCAAGGAGGTGCCCGTGCGTAGCCCCCTCACCTGCCAGACCCGCTACGGGGTCTGCCAGAAGTGCTACGGCTACGACCTCTCCATGGCCCGGCCCGTGTCCATCGGGGAGGCCGTGGGGGTGGTGGCCGCCGAGTCCATCGGGGAGCCCGGCACCCAGCTCACCATGCGCACCTTCCACACCGGGGGCGTGGCCACGGGCACGGACATCACCCAGGGTTTGCCCCGGGTGATCGAGCTCTTTGAGGCCCGCAGGCCCAAGGCCAAGGCGGTGATCTCCGAGATCGACGGGGTGGTGCGCATCGAGGAGGGGGAGGACAAGCTCTCCGTTTTCGTGGAGTCGGAAGGCTTCTCCAAGGAGTACAAGCTCCCCAAGGACGCCCGCCTGGTGGTGAAGGACGGGGACTACGTGGAGGCGGGCCAGCCCCTCACCCGTGGGGCCATAGACCCCCACCAGCTCCTGGAGGCCCGGGGTCCCGAGGCGGTGGAGCGCTACCTGGTGGACGAGATCCAGAAGGTCTACCGGGCCCAGGGGGTGAAGCTCCACGACAAGCACATTGAGATCGTGGTCCGGCAGATGATGAAGTACGTGGAGGTCACCGACCCCGGGGATAGCCGCCTCCTGGAGGGCCAGGTCCTGGAGCGCTGGGACGTGGAGGCCCTGAACGAGAGGCTCATCGCCGAGGGCAAGACGCCGGTGGCCTGGAAGCCCCTCCTCATGGGGGTCACCAAGAGCGCCCTCTCCACCAAGAGCTGGCTCTCCGCCGCCAGCTTCCAGAACACCACCCACGTCCTCACCGAGGCGGCCATCGCCGGGAAGAAGGACGAGCTCATCGGTCTCAAGGAGAACGTCATCCTGGGCCGCCTGATCCCGGCGGGCACCGGCTCGGACTTCGTCCGCTTCACCCAGGTGGTGGACCAGAAGACCCTGAGGGCCATTGAGGAGGCCCGCAAGGAGGCGGTGGAGGCCACGAAGGAGGCCCCGGCCCGCAGGGCCCCCCGCCGGGAGCAGCCGGGCAAGCAGGCCTGAGGCCACCCCATGCGGGCCCGCATCTACACCGCCTTCCGCCAGGTGGGGGAGGACCTCTTCCGGCAGCGCCTCATCTCCGCCACGGCGGGGAACTTCTCCGTACGCACCAAGGAGGGCTTCCTCATCACCCGAAGCGGGGTCCAGAAGGCCCACCTCACCCCGGAGGACCTCCTGGAGGTCCCCCTCTTTGGGCCCATCCCTCAAGGGGCCAGCGTGGAAAGCCTCATCCACCGGGAGGTCTACCTCAAGACCGAGGCCAAGGCCCTGGTCCACGCCCACCCCAGGGTGGCTGTGGCCCTTTCCTTAGATTTAGACCAGATCGTTCCCCTGGACCTCGAGGGCCGGTACTACCTGAAGGAGGTCCCGGTCCTCGCCCCCGAAACGGTGTCCGCCACGGAGGAGGCCGCCCTGGCCGTGGCCGAGGCCTTGGCGCGCCACCCGGTCTGCCTCCTAAGGGGGCATGGGGCCTTCGCCCTGGGGGTCAAGGAGAAGCCCGAGGAGGCCCTCCTTCAGGCCTACAGCTTCTCACCACCTTGGAGGAGAGCGCCGAGATCCTCTTCTACCACCGGCTGTGGAGGCGAGGATGAGGGTGCTTTTCGTGGAGGGAAAGGACCCGGCCCCCCTTTTAGCCTTGGCCCAAGAACTTCCCCATCCCTTCTGGCTTCTGGAGGGGGAGGGCCGCTTTCTCCTTCAGGTCTTCGGGGCCACGGAGGAGGCGGAGGGGCGGGCCCAAAAGGTCCCCGGGGTTAAGGTCTGGGCCTTCCGCTTGCGGGATGGGGTAGTGTATAGGGGATGCGGGAGGAAATCGGGTACATCCCCGTAGGGGAGGCGGAGCTTTACGTGGAGGACGTGGGGGACCAGGGGGCGCCGGTCCTCTTCGTCCTCCACGGGGGTCCTGGGGGCAACGCCTACGCTACGGGAGGGCCTCCAGGACTACCTGGAGGGTTTCCGGGTGGTCTACTTTGACCAGCGGGGCTCAGGGCGGAGCCTGGAGCTTCCCCCAGACCCCAGGCTCTTCACCGTGGACGCCTGGTGGAGGACACCCTCCTCCTGGCCGAGGCCCTGGGGGTGGAGCGCTTCGCCCTTTTGGCCCACGGGTTCGGCGCCTGGTGGCCCTGGAGCTCCTCCGCCGCTTTCCCCAGGTGGAGGGGGCCCTCCTCCTTGGGCCTTGGGTGAGCTTTCCCTGGCTTGCGGCCCGCCTGGCGGAGGCCGCGGGGCTGGACCCCCTTCCCGATCCCGAGGAGAACCTGAGGGCGGCCCTGGAGAAGGCCGAGCCCAAGGCCCTCTTTGACCGCCTCATGTTCCCAAGCCTCCGGGGGCGCCTGGAGTACGAGTGGGTGGCGGAGGGCTCGGGGATCCTTGGTTCCGATACCCCGGCGTGGGCCTTCTTGCAAAACGGCCTTTGGCGCCTGGACTACACCCCTTACCTCTCCCCGAGCCGCAAACCCTTGGCCGTGGTGGTGGGGGAGAAGGACGGCACCAGCTACCCTTACGCCGAGGAGGTGGCCGAGCGCCTCCGGGCCCCCATCCACGTGGTTCCCGGGGCTGGCCACTTTCCCTGGATAGACCAGCCGGAGGCTTTCCAAAGGGCCTTTAGAGAAGCCCTGGCCCTTCTGCCCCTGGCGAGGTCGGGGTAGGGGTGCTAAGCTAGGGGCGTCACCGGGGGTGCTTAAGGGGCTGAGAGATACCCTTGGAACCTGATCCGGGTAATGCCGGCGTAGGGAAGGTGACGGAAAGCGGAACTTTCCGTAAACCCCGGTGGCAGGGGGTTTTTATGTTGCGCTCGCTGGCTCTTGTGGTGTTGTTGGCCTTTGGCTTTGCCCAGGAGATCGCCGTCCTCACCCACAGCAGCTTTTCCCTGGACAAGAACCTGATGGCCCAGTTTGAGCGGGAAACGGGCCTCAAGCTCCGCATCCTCAAGGCCGGGGATGCCGGGGAGACCCTGAACCGAGCCATCCTCACCAAGGGAGCTCCCATCGCCGACGTGATCTACGGGGTGGACAACACCTTCCTCTCCCGGGCCCTCCAGGCGGACATCCTCCTTCCCTACCGGAGCCCGGAGATCCGCAACCTCCGGGCCACCCTCCTCCTGGACCCCACCTTCCGGGCCCTTCCCGTGGACTACGGCTGGGTGAGCCTGAACTACGACAAGGCCTTTTTCAAGGACAGGCCCCTTCCCAAGACGCCCCAGGACCTGGCCCGGCCCGAGTACGCCAGGCTTCTGGTGGTGGAAAACCCCGCTACCAGCTCCCCGGGCCTGGCCTTCCTCATGGCCACGGTGGCCCGCTTCGGGGAGGACGGGTACCTGGACTTCTGGGCGGCCCTCAGGGACGGGGGGGTGCGGGTGGCCAAGGGCTGGAGCGAGGCCTACTACACCCACTTCAGCCTCTACAAGGGAGACCGGCCCCTGGTGGTCTCCTACACCACCTCCCCGGCGGCCGAGGTGTACTACTCCGAGGGCAAGTACAAGGAACCCCCCACGGGCAACCTCCTCCCGGAGCTGGCCTTCTTCCAGGTGGAGTTCGTGGGCATCTTGAAGGGCACCAAGAACCTGGAGGGGGCCAAGAAGGTGGTGGACTGGCTCCTCTCTAAGCCCGTGCAGGAGAACCTCCCCACGGAGATGTGGATGTACCCGGCGAGGAGGGACGCCCGGCTTCCCGAGGTCTTCCGCTTCGCCCCCGAGCCCTTGGGGAGCGTGCGCATGGACCAAGGCCATGGCGGAGAACCGGGAGCGCTGGATAGAGGAGTGGACCAAGGTGGTCCTGCAGGGGCAGAGCCCCGAGGCGGTGCGGCGGGCGAGGCGGTAGGGTGGTCCGGCTGGCGGGGGGGGTCCTCCTCCTTTTCCTGGCTTCGCCCTCTTCTACCCTCTTCTCCGCATCCTCTTCCTGGGGGTGGGGGAGGGGTTTCTCCGGGTTTGGGGAAACCCCTTTTACTGGGAACGGTACCTCTTCAGCCTGGAGTACGGGTTCCTTTCGGCCCTTCTCACCCTGGTCCTGGCCTTGCCCCTGGCCTTTCTCTTCCGGTGGCGGTTCCCCTTTAGGGAGGTCTTCCTCGCCCTGGCCACCCTGCCCTTCGTCCTCCCCACCCCGGTGGTGGCCCTGGGGTTTTTGGCCCTTCTGGGCCCTCGAGGGGCGCTGGGGGTGGACCTCTACGGCACCCTGCTCCTCCTCCTCCTGGCGGCGGTCTTTTACAACCTGGGGCTTGCCCTGCGCGTCCTCCTCCCCGTGGCCCTGGGCCTAGGGGGTCCTCTGGAGGCGGCCAGGGTGCACGGGGCCACCCCCTTCCGGGCCTTCCTCCGGGTGGGGTTTCCCCTCCTCCTTCCCGCCTTGGGTTCGGCAGGGCTCCTTGTTTTCCTCTACGCCTTTTCCGCCTTCGGGGTGCCCCTTCTCCTCGGGGGGCGGTACGCCACCCTCGAGGTGGAGGTCTACACCCTCCTGGCCCAGCGCCTGGCCTTCGCCGAGGCCAGCGGCCTCATGCTCCTGGAGCTTCTGACCCTGGGCCTGGTGGCCTGGCTCTACCTGAGGCTTCCCGCCTACCCCCTGGGGCCTTCCGGGCTTCTCCCCTCGAGGTGCCCCTGGGCCCTGGCCCTAGGCCTGGGGGCCCTTTTCCTTCTCCTTTACGCCCCGCTCTTCGCCCTCTTGGGGGAGGTGCGCCTCGAGGCCCTGGCCCAGGCCTGGCGCTCTGAGGACTTCACCCCCCTCCCCCAGGCCCTGGGCAACAGCCTCCGCTTCACCCTCCTGGCCCTTTCCCTGGCCTTGCCCCTGGGGGTGGCCTACGGGGTGGCGGCCAGGAGGAGCCTGGGATGGGATCTCTTGGGCCTTCTCCCCCTCATGGTGAGCCCGGTGGCCGTGGGCCTGGGCTACCTTCTGGCCTACCCCGGGCTCCGGGGTTCCCTCCTCCTCTTGGTGGCCGCCTACGCCCTCCTCGCCTACCCCCTTCTGGCCCGGGTCCTCCTTCCGGCCTCAAGGGCCTTCCCCCAAGCCTCCTGGAGGCGGCCAGTCCTAGGGGCCACCCCCTTTCGGGCCTTCCTTCGGGTGGAGCTTCCCCTTCTCCTCCCCGCCCTGGCCTCGGGGACGGCCCTTTCCCTCTCCGCCCTCCTGGGGGAGTTCGGGGCGAGCCTCGTCCTCTGGCGGCCCGAGTGGACCACCCTGACCTTGGCCATCTACGAGCGCCTGGGAAGGCCTGGGGAAGGGCCCTACCGGGAAGCCCTGGCCCTTTCCGCTCTCCTGGCCCTCCTTTCCGCCCTCCTCTTCTACCTTCTGGACCGTGGCCGAGGGGGGTTCCGCTAAAACCACCCCCCGCTGGCCCAAGCCAGCATGTCCACACCTGGGCCTAGACGAAGGATTCACGCCAAAGGGTTTAAGCACCCCACCGCGGCGGGGGCCCCAAAGGGGCCTTCTCCTGGCCCTGTTTCGGGTGTCCCATGTTGCGAAAACAACGTGCGGGCACTTAACCCTGGCACCGGGGGCAGAAGTGGGTGCCCCGGCCCGCTACCACCCGCCTTTCCACGGGGTGGCCGCACCTAGGCAGGGAAGGCCCGCCCGGCCGTAGACGGCGTGCCGCTCCTGGTAGCCTCCCGGGAGGCCATCCGGCTGCTGGTAGGTGCGGTCGGAAAGGGTGCTTCCCCCGAGGGCCACCGCCTCGGAGAGGACCTCCCGGAGGGCCCGGAAGAGCCTCCGGGCCTCCTCCTCCCCCACCTCCTTCCCCCGGCGGAAGGGGGAAAGCCCGGCCCGGAAGAGGGCCTCGTCGGCGTAGATGTTGCCCACGCCCGCCGCCAGGCGTTGCTCCAGGAGGAGGGCCTTGAGGGGTTTGCGGCTTTCCCTTAGGGCCTGGGAGAAGGGGACAAAGGAAAACTCCGGCGAGAGGGGCTCGGGGCCAAGGCGGGAAAGCAGGGGGATTTCCCGGTAGTCGCCCCGTTCCACCACCCAGATGCGGCCGAAGCGCCGGGGGTCGTGGAAGTAGAGGGCGCCTCCTTCCAGGAGGAAGCGGGCCCGGGTGTGGGGGGTTTCCTCCAGGCGGAAGCCCCCGGTCATCCCCAGGTGGAGGACCATTTCCAGTCCCCCGGAAAGGCTTAAGAGGAGAAACTTCCCCCGCCTTTGGACCTCTTCCACCCTTCGCCCTTCCGCCCGTTCCGTGTGGCGGTAGCGGACAGGGTCCTGGTGGACCACCTGGAAAAGGATTCGGCCCAGGACCAGGGGCCGAAGCCGCCTACGGGTGGTCTCCACCTCGGGAAGCTCGGGCACGAGGCCTCCTCCTTGCCAAGAAGCGGTAAAGCCGCTCGCCGATCCCCAAAGGGACCAGGGGGAGAAGGAAGGGGTAGAGGGGCCAGAGGAGGGGAAGCCTGCGGCTTAGGGCCAAAAGGGCGGCGTAGCCCCGGTGGGTCCTTCCTCCTTCCAGGACGTGAAGGGCTTGCCGAAGTGCCGCCTGGGGGAGGTCCTGGGCCTCCTGGAGAGGCTCCACCCGGAGGGCCTTCCCCAGGTCCAGGGCCTTAAGGGCCCGCCCCAGGGCCCGGCAGTAGGGGCACTCCCCGTCAATCAGCACCCGCATGCTCCTCCACCGGCACGGGCTCCCCCCGCTCGTTCACCGCCACGTAGGTGAGCGTCCCCTTGGTGGCCAGCACCCGGCCGTTCTCCTCCCCGAAGCGCTCCTTGTAGACCTCCACCTCCACGGTGAGGGAGGTCCTCCCCACCCGCACCACCCTGGCCACCACCTCCAGAAGGTCCCCGGTGCGGATGGGCACCTTGAACTCCACGCTGCTCACCGCCACGGTCACCACGGGCTTTCGGGCCCGGCGGGCGGCGGCGTAGGAGCCACCTTGTCCATAAGCCCCAGGACGAACCCACCAAAGGCCGCCCCCATGGGGTTGGTGTGTTCCGGGAAGACGAGCTCCAGGGTCCGCGCCTCCATATCCCCTTCAGGCTACCCCAGGAGGGCGTCCGTCAGGCGGGCCAGCTCCCGGTCCTTCTCCGTGACCCCTCCGGCGGAGTGGGTCCACCACTCCACGGTGACCTTTCCCCACTCCACGGTGAGGCGGGGGTGGTGGTTTTCCCTTTCCGCCAGCTCCCCCACCCGGTGGGCGAAGGCCAGGGCCTCCCGGAAGTCCCGGAAGCGGAAGGTCTTGGCGAGGCGCTTGGGGTTTTCCAGGGTTTCCCAGTCCATACCCTCAGGCTACGGCAAGACCCCCGGGCAGGGTGCCCGGGGGCAGGTTTGGTTGCGGGGGCGGGATTTGAACCCGCGACCTTCGGGTTATGAGCCCGACGAGCTACCAGGCTGCTCCACCCCGCGTCGCCATCCTTAACTATAGCCGGGGGGAGGGTTTATGTCAAGCACCTTGCCCGGGTTCAGGAGCCCCTCCGGGTCTAGGAGGGCCTTTATCCTTCGCATCCACTCCAAAGAAGCCCCGTGCTCTTTGGGGAGAAACTTCTTCTTGCGGAGGCCCACCCCGTGCTCGGCGGTGCAGGTGCCTCCCAGCTCCAAGGCCTTCTCCACGAGCCTTTCGGCGTAGGCCTCCGCCTTGGGGTAGTCCTCGGGGAGGACGGGGACCAAGGTGTGGAAGTTCCCGTCCCCCACGTGGCCCAGGATGTTCCCGGTGAGGCCCATCTCCTAGGAGCCTTTGGGCGTAGCGCACCATCTCGGGGAGGCGGGAGAGGGGGACGGCGGTGTCGGTGATCACGAAGCGGTGGCCGGGGAAGAGGTGGACCAAGGCCCAGTAGGCCTGGTGCCGGGCCTCCCACTGGCGGCGCCTCTCCTCCTCCGTTTTGGCCGCCTCCACCTCGAGGGCCCCGGCCTCCCGCACGAGCTCCAGGGCGAGGGCCATCTCCGCCTCCAGGGCCTCCTTGGTGGCGGCGTGGAACTCCAGGAAGAGGGCGGGGCGCTCGGGGAAGCCCGCCTCCAGGTATTGGTTTAGCGCCCGCATGGCGAGCTCGTCCAAAAGCTCAAGACGCGCCACGGGAAGCCCCGCGGCCATGACCCGGTAGCTGGCCTCCGCCGCCTCCTCCACCCCGGGGAAGAAGACCCTTAGGGTGTGGACGTGCTCGGGGAGGGGGTGGAGCCTTAAGGTGAGGCGGGTGATGACCCCCAGGGTGCCCTCGCTTCCGATGAAGAGGTCCTTGAGGTCGTAGCCCGAGGAGGTCTTGCGCACGCCGCGGCCAAGCTCCAAGACCTCGCCGCTTGCCAGGACCACCTGGAGGGCGAGGACGTTTTGCCGCATCCCCCCGTAGCGCACCGTGGTGGTGCCGCTGGCGCCCGTGGCCGCCATCCCGCCCAAGGAGGCGTCCGCCCCCGGGTCCACGGGGAAGAAGAGGCCCGTTCCCTTTAGGGCCTCGTTCAGGGCCTTGCGGGTGAGGCCGGGCTCCACCACGCAAAGGAAGTCCTGGGGCCTCACCTCCAGGACCCGGTTCATATGGCTTAGGTCCAGGCTGATGGCCTCCCTGACGGGGTAGAGGTGGCCCTCGAGGCTCGTCCCCGCCCCGAAGGGGATCACCGCCACGCCCCACTCCCGCGCCCAGCGAGGGCCTTTTGCACGTCCTCCACGCTTTCCGGGTAGACCACGGCCAGAACGGGCCTCGCCTCGGGGTAGCCCTCGTCTTTGCCGTGGCGCAGGCGCTCGCTCTCCGAGAGGTCCACCTTCCCCGGGAAGAGGCGCTTCAGGGCTTCCAGCTTTTCCATGTCCCTGAGTTTACGCCGCCCTTCGCCTCCCCAAAAGGGCCGCGAAGCCGAGGAGTAGCCCCCCGGCCAGGAGGAAGGGGAGGGGGAGGGCCACCCCCGCCAGCTCCGCCCAGGAGGGGGCCTAAGGGGGCCAGGGCTCCGCTCAGGAAGAGAAAGCCCCCCGCCACCCGGCCCCGAAGCTCCGGGGGGGCCTCTCCTAGGCGGATGGCCCCGGCTACCACGAAGAAGGCCAGACTACCAAGGCCGAGGAAGAGGGCGCCCACGCCCACCCAGATCCAATGAGCTGCCCCGCCTAGGATCAGGCAAGCCCCGCTTCCTAGAAGCAGGGCGAGTACAAGGATTCTGCCTTGCCCGACCCGTTGTGAAAGCTCCCCACCGAGGAGGCTTCCCAGGAAACTCCCCATGCCCAAGAGGGACGAGACGATGCCGTAGACGAGAGGACTTTCCCCCAAGACCCTTAGGAGCAAAAAGGGCAATAGGCTGACCCCCAGGGCGAAAACGAAGGTATAAGTTGCTTCGGCAACCACGATGGGTCGCAGGGTGGGGGCCTGCCAGAGAAAGCGTACGCCTTCCCAGACTTCCGTGAGGCGGAAGCGTTTTTTTCGGCGTAGGCGCCTTCTCCGAAGGAAGGGAGCGATAAAGAAGGGCAGCGCCGAAGAGGGCTAGAAGCGCTAGGAAGGGAGGCAACCAGAATGTCCGGGTTACGAGGATGCCAGCGAAGGGATCTTTCAAGGTATCCGCCGCGATGTGGACCGCTGCCGCCCTGCCCCGGGCTTTCTCCAAGCCCCCCCTCTTCGCCAAGTCCGCCAGGTAGGCCGAGGCCGTGAGCCCCGTTAGGGTTGAAAGGGCAAAGAAAAGGGCTCCACAGAGGAGAAGCAGGATCGGGGTTTTCAGGAACAGACCCAAGGCTGTCAGAGCCTGAAGCGATAGCGCAACGGCCAGAAGCTCCCTCCTTGGAATCCTGTCCGCCAAGGCGCCTAGGGGAAGGGCGAGGAGCCCGGCAATTCGCTGTAGGGTGAAAGGAAGGGTGGCTTGCCAGGCAGGACTCCCTGAAAGGGCAAAAAGGACGAAGAGGGGAAGGGTGAAGAGTCCTTCCCCTAAAGTTCTCAGGCCCTCGGCAAGAAAGAATCGCCTCAAGCGAAGAAGTTACGCACCAAGTAGATTACGCCTGAGGAGAAGGAACACACGAACATTTCCTTGCCATCAGGCTGAACCTTACGCAACTCGGCCAGTTGAGGCCTTGGACCACGGGCGGCACGTGCCGGTAGTCACCGGGTTTTTCGGAGTCCAATGCAAATACAGTGCCTGCAGGTGGATCAACGGCGTAGATTAGCCATTTACTGGGTGCTGTGTCATTCCTCCTGTAAAACGCAGACCCCTAGCAATCACATTCTTATCGTCCAAGAGGATGTCAGCGAACCGTCCGCCTCCTTTGGGCACTTTGAAGATCACAAAATTGGCCTCTAAGATTAGGGATCCGTCCGCAAGGCGCTTAGTCCAGGGGGCGCTTTCGCATCCCATCATCACTTGGGGCCTAAACTCGTACCCGTGGGTCCCCGGCTCTTGGTAATAAACCGGGCTCGCGTAGGGTATTTCCCTGACGTAAGGGAGATGCTTTTCCCTCCCCCCGCCCTCTGTGATGTCAGTCAGTTGGCCGAAAAGAGGAGCGACCAACTCACTTACAAAAATCCTTTCCTTGCCGTCTAGTTGCGCCGTAGTAAGGGAACAGGGCCACCTCAGATCAAGAGCATGGACCTTGCTGGAGCCATCCGTAAGGTCAAGGAAGGTAACTCTGCCCCCCCAAGTTTCAGCAACGAAAAGGCCTTTTTCTGTGGGCAGAATGCTGGCTGGTCCTTCTAGATTTTCAGCAACAGTGGTTGCTTTTTCCACCCTGCCCCCTTCTGTGATGTCAAGAATGCGACCGCGGTTTCGTTCGGAGACCAGCAACCGCCCTTGGGGAGTCCACTCCATGTGGGTCGGATACGCCAGACCTTCCGCAAAGATGCGCACTTGCGGCCAGAATCCATTCTGGCTATGCCCCAATGACCTCTTGGCTTGCACTTCCTTGAGCATCTCCTTCACCCCCTTACGGGTTAACCCCAAGGTAGCAGGGGGGAGGTTACGCGAGGTTACGTGGAAGGAGTTCCACGGTTCACATCTCGCGTAACCCCGCGTAACCCTTGAGCGCCCGCGTAACCTTCCTCGTGGCACCCTGGGGGCATGAGGAGCAAGGTTCTTGGGCTTCTCCTCTTGGCCTGGCTTCTCCTCCTGGCCCGGCCTTCCGGGCCCGATTTAGCCTGCTGGGACCCCAACTGCGTTCCCCCGGCCTCACACCCCGTACTCCCGGCGGAGCCTCGCCACCCGGGCCCGGGCGATGGGAAGGCGGGGGTCTTCGGGGGGTAGGCCCTGGGGTGCAACAGGGCGAATCCGCTTCAGGGAAGCAGGTCTACCCCGGCCCGCTTGCGCAGCTTGCTGTCCAAAGTGGCAAGCCCGGCCCCTTGCCTGCGGGCGCGGTGGGCCAAGAAGGCGTCCACCAGGCTGAGCCCTCCCTTCCCGGCCTCCTCCAAGGCGGGGCGCAGGTCCTCCTCGTCTTCCAGAAGAACCCTCTCCCGGTCCAGCAGGTCCAAGAGGGCCCCTGCCGCCTCGGCCCGCCCCACCCCGTAGAAGGAGACCAGGGTGTAGAAGGCCTCGGCCACCACCAAGGGGTGGACGGCCAGGGTGTAGCGCCCCTCCTCGGCCCCGCGAAACACCTCCAGGGCTTGGGCGGCAAGCTCCGGAGGGTCTCCGGTTAGGAGGCGGAGCATCAGGGAGGTGTCCAGGTGGTAGGCTTCAAGCCCTTTCCCTCCACGCCTCCTCCCGTGCCCGCCTCTCCGCCTCTTCCCCGGGGAACCCCCGCTTGCCCTTCAGGCGCCCGAGCAGGGCTTCTAGGGGTACGCGGCGCCGGGGGCGGAGGAAAGCCCCTCCTTCCTGGAGCTCAAAGACCACCTCCTCTCCCGGGCGGAGCCCAAGGGCCTCCCGGATCGCCTTGGGGAGGGTGATTTGCCCTTTACTGCTCACCCTGGACTTTACCATTCCCTCTTCACTTTACCACGGCCCCCATTCCGGCACCACAAAGCCGCCTTTGCCGGCGAGGCCCCCGCCGAGGGGGGCTTGCCCCTCACCACCACTCCCTTCCCACCCAAAGGGCGAGGGCGAGGAGGAGACCTCCGGCCAGATCGGAAAGGGCGTCGGCAGCGGTATAGAGGGCCCCCAGCTGCCCCGGGCCCGGGCCCGGGCCTCCTTGGGGAGGAGATCGGCGAGGAGGGTCCCGGCGGCCACCTTCCGCAGGGCCTCCAGGAAGGCGAAGAGGAAGCCCAAGAGGTAGAGGGGGAAGAGGACGGGGATGGCGAGGAGAGGAAGGAGGGCCAGGGTGAGCCCTCCTTGGCCCAAGGCAGCCAGGAGGAGCCTTCCCCTGGGCCACCGGTCGGCCAGATGTCCCCCGTAGAGGGCGAAGAGGGGCTCGGCCAGGAGGCGGAAGGTCAGGGCTAAGCTGGCCTCTAGGGGCTCAAGGCCCCAAGAGCGGTGAGGGCGGCGTGGGCGAAGTAGAAGAACCCGGCTCCGAAGAGGCGGAAGGCTCCCAGCCAGAGGAGGAGGGCTAGCGTCATATGCCTACAGGCTAGCCGGAAATGGGCCAAAAACGAGAAGGGGTAGATTCTACTTGCCCAAGATTCCTACTCTACTTCTTGCCTTAAGGTCTCCAGTCGCCTAGGGTGGAGGGGTCCGAGGGTGAAAGGGAGAAGGACCAGGAATCCCAAGGCTCCTAGGAGGAGGGGCAGGGTTGGATCCCACTTGCCCAGGACTCCCGCCCCTAGGCCCCCCAGGGCCCCGGCCCCGTAGAGGAGGGCCCGGATGGCGGCGAGACTTGGGGCCAGGCCCTCCTTGGGCAGGAGCCAGCCCCGCACCGCCCGCATGTGGGTACTGAGAAGGGCCACGGCCAGGCCTAAGAGGGGTGGGGCGGCGAGGAGAAGGGGAAAGGCCAGGAGGAGGCCCATTCCCCCGAGGGCTGCCCCTAATGGGCTCAGCCTAAAGGCCAGGGCCGGTGGGACCCGCCCGGCAAAGTAGCTTCCCAGGGTGTACCCCAGGCTTTGCAGCACGAAGACCAGGCCGAAGAGGGCTTCCGGGGTGCCCGCCCGGAGGGCCAGAAGGCCCAGAAGGGCGGTTGTCAGGCATGGGCCAGAGTAAAGAGGAGGGAAAGAAGGAGATAGGACCTGAGGGGGGCATAGGTCAGGAGGCGACGGAGGGACCGCCCCAAGGCCTCGGGCCTCGTGACCTCCTCCCTCTCCTCCTTCCCCCCCGTGAGGGCGGGGCGGAGGAGGGCCCAGGCTAGGAGGAGGATTCCGGCGGCAAGGAGGTAAGGGAGGGCGGGATGAAGGGCGAAGAGGGCGGGGCCAAGGGCCATCCCCACCAGGCCCCCCACCTCCCAGGCGGCGTAGAGCTTGCCGCTCCTTTCCGCCAGGCTGTCCCGGCCTCTCCGCACCAGGAGGCCTTCCCAGGCCACGATGGCCAGGTCGGTGAGGACCATAAGGGGGTAAGCGTAGAGGACTAGGAGGGCGGCTTCCCGCGGCAGGAAGGGAAGGGGGAGGAAGAGGAGGCCCCGGGCTAGGCGCAACTTTAGGAGGGCCCGGGCCAGGCCCTGCCGCTCCACCCAAGGACTGAGGAAGAGGAGGGGTCCCAGGGTGAGGTACCCCAAGGCAGCGAAGAAGCCCACCCAGAAGGCTTCCCCCGTGCGGGCCACTTCTAGGGCGAGGGTGCTAAAGCCGAGGGAAGCCCCGACGTCGCTCAGGGCCTCGGCCCAGAGAGGCCCGTTATGAAAGGGAAATCTCACGGGAACCTCCCCTCCCTCAGGGAGAGGAGCCGCCCGCACCCCAGGGCCCCAAGGCCAAGGCAGGAGGAGAAGGAGGCCCAGGAGGGCGGTAAGGAGGGGCACCCGGGGGCCAAGGGTTCCCAAGCCCCCCGCCAGGAGGGTGCCGAGGAGGCTTCCTGAGGAGAGGAGGGCCACCGCCCCCGCCTGCACCCGGCCCAGGAGGCCTCCGGCGCGAGGCGCTGCCGGTAGGCCCGTAGGTGAACCCCGCTTAAGGCACCGCCTCCGCTCACAAGGAAAGCGCCCAGAGGCCCGAAAGGAAAGGGCAGGAGGAGGAGGGCAAGCCCCAAGACCTCAGTCCGTGCCCGCCCCAAATCCCCAGGCAAGGCCCTACCCTCCCCGCCGCGAGGCTTCCCAGGAAGCCCCCTAAGGAGAGGCCTAAGGGGTAGAGGCCGTAGAGGGCAGGGGGCGTCCCCTGGGCCAGGGCCAGGAGGGGGAGGAGAGCCAGGGCCAGCCCGGAGAGGAAGCTCAGGGCCAGGGCGTAGAGGGTGAGGGGAAGGAGCCACCTGTCCCCGAGGAGGAAGGCGAGCCCCGCGAGGAGGGCCCTCAGGGTAAAACCCTCCCCCTTCGCCGCCCGTGGAGGCGGGTAGGCGGGGAGGTCCCGGAGGAGAAGGCCCTCCCCCGCGAGGAGGAGGCTCCCAGGGCAAAGGGCAGGGGCTTGGCCAGGAGGAGGAGGGGAGGGGCCAGGAGGTCCCCCAGGCCGTCCCCGAGGAGCTGGGCCGCTTGAAGCCTCCCCCCTTCCCGCTCTAGCCTGCCCTGGGCCAGGCGGACCAGGAGGCATGCCAGGCGGGGAGGTCCAGGGCCAAGACGGCCTGGAAGAGGAAGGCCAGGGGGAGGAGGAAGAGGGGTTCTTTGGGAAGGAGGGCGAAGAGGCCCAGGATCCCAGCCCTAAGCCAGACCCCTGCGAGGAGGAGGGTCCTGCGGTCCAGCCGGTCCAGGAGGAGGCCGGCGAGGAGGTCCAGGGGCAGGGTAAGGTAGGGGAGAGCGGCCAAGAGGGTCAGGGTCCAGGTCGTTCCTTCAAGGCCCAGGAGGAGCCCAAGGCCCGTGAAGGCCAGGCTCCCCCCGAAGACGCCTAGGGACTCGGCGAAAAGGTATCTTGTCCTCAAGCTGACCTAGTCGGAAAATCCCTCTACTTGCCAGATCGCCCCACTTTGTGGCGAGCACACGAGCATCTTCTCCCCATCAGGAGTAAAGCGCACGCATGAAGCCATGGGGATGCCAGAGACCACCGGGGGATCAAAGCGGTAATTCCGACTTTCTCTTGGATTTATGGCGCGTATTTCGCCTTGCAAGGGTTGTGTTACGTAAAGCATTCCATCAAATGGGTGTGCTATCATGCCCCCAGTCCAACCTAAGCCCCTTGCAAAAGTATACTCAGGGGCTAAAGCTTCGTAGTGCCCACCATCTTCTGGAACACCAACAATAAGCCCTAACCCGCCGATGGAAACAGCAAAAACGTAAGGCCGATCAGGGAAAACTTTAGGATCTGTGCCCCACTTACCACATCCTGCCACGAAGCCTTCCCAACGATCAGGCCAAGCATGTGGAGGTGTATATCCCTCAAAGCCCGGTGTTTCTACAGATGGAACTCCTTGCACTAAGGGTACGGCCTTTCCCGAGGCAAGTATGCTTATTCGCCCAACTCCATGTCCTAGATGCTCGGTTACTAACAATCTTCCCAGAGCATCTAAAGCCAAGCTATACGGCTTGCTCAAGTCCTCAGCGTAGATGGCCAACTTTTCCGAGGGACCACCTACGCTGATGTCCCGAATCCTGCCTCCCCAGAACTCGGTAATCAGGATCCGACCATCCGGCAGTGGGCACATGCTGGAGGGCCCCTGGAGCCCCCAGGCGAAGGCTTAGCCTCCTCCATGTCCCCGCCCTTGGTGACGTCCTTCACCTTGCCCGTGGTGCGCTCCACCACCAGGAGCCTGCCGTCCGGGGTCCACTCCATGTGGGTGGGCGCGTGCAGGTTCCAGGCGAAGGGCCTCACGTGAACCCGCCGCGTCCGGCCGCCGACCTTGACCTCTTGCACTTCCTTGAGCATCTCCTTCACCCCCTTACGGGTTAACCCCAAGGTAGCAGGGGGGAGGTTACGCGAGGTTACGTGGAAGGAGTTCCACGGTTCACATCTCGCGTAACCCCGCGTAACCCTTGAGCGCCCGCGTAACCTTCCTCGTGGCACCCTGGGGGCATGAGGGGCAAGGTTCTTGGGCTTCTCCTCTTGGCCTGGTTTCTCCTCCTGGCCCGGCCTTCCGGGCCCGATTTAGCCTGCTGGGACCCCAACTGCGTTCCCCCGGCCTCACACCCCGTACTCCCGGCGGAGCCTCGCCACCCGGGCCCGGGCGATGGGAAGGCGGGGGTCTTCGGGGGGTAGCCTCTCCAGGAGGGCCTCCCAGACCTCCAGGTCCTCCCCCAGGCGCTCGGCCAGGAGGAAGAGGTTTTCCACATCACCCTGGGCCAGCACCGCTTGCCTCAGGGCCTCCTCCAGCTCCAGGCGGAGTTCCTCCACCCCGGGGGCCTGGCTCCAGGGAAGGAGGGGCCCCGGTAGAGGGCCAGGGCCTCCTCCAGATTCCCCCGGGAGAGGGCCCTGAGGAAGGCCCTGAGGTCCGAGGGGGGAGGGTTTTCCAGGCGGTAAGGGGAACAGGCGATGCGGAAGCCCTTCTCCCGCAGGCGGTGGAGGAGAGCCTTCAGGGCCGCCAGGTTGGGCTCCCCGTAGAGGGCCTTTGCCAGGGCCTCCCCCGGTAGGCCCTCCTCGCGGGCGAGGAGGAGGGCCAGGGCCTCGGTGCCCCTGGGGCCCAGGGAGGGAAGGGGGCTTCCCCCGAGGAAGCGAA
>BBBN01000002.1 GCA_001311585.1 Thermus sp. JCM 17653 | reverse complement strand
CGGTTTGACCCAGAGGGTACGGCGTGGGGCTGGAGCCGAGGAGCGGCTTCTCCCGGGCCTCCGCTTCAACGCCCTGGGGAGGCCCAACACGGGGGCGCGCCTGGCCCTGCGCCTGGGCGGGCGGACCCTCACCCTGTGCGTGGGCATGGGAGGAAGGGTACGGGAGGTGAGCGGCGATGGGTGCCCGTAAAGGCTTCACCCTATTGGAGGTGCTCCTGGCCCTGGGGCTCCTCGCCGTGGTGGTCCTGGCCTTCACCGCCCTGCAGGTGACAAGCCTCCGGGGAGGCAGGCAGGGCCGGGAGCTCCAGGCCGTGGTCCGGGAGATGGAGAACTTCATGGAAAGGCTGAGGCAGGACCCCCAGGGCATCCCCACCCTTTGCAACGGGGCCCTAACTGGCGGGAAAGGGGGCACCTGCGCCGCCACCCCCTGCGCCGTGGCGCAAGACGGCAGCCTGGCCTGCCCTACCTCGGGAGATGCGCGGGCCTACCGGGTGGTCCTGGAGGTGGGGGGCAAGCGGCTGGAAACGGTGGTGTATCGGCCATGAGAAGGCACGGGTTTTCCCTCTTGGAACTCCTGTTGGCCTCGGTCCTCTTGGGAAGCCTCTTCCTGGTGGTCTTGGCCCTGGAGAACTCCAGCGCCACCCTTAGGGAACGGGAAAGGGCGCGGGGGCGCCTCGCCGACGAGCTGAGCCTCACCGCCACCGCCCTGGCCCGGGAGCTCTACACCGTGGGCTACCGGCTCACCGGCCAGGCCCTGGTCCTAAGCCCGGGCTCCCAAGGGGACAGCGTCCGGGGGTGGTTCCTCTGCGAAGCGGGCATGGAGGAGGTCTGCGGGGAAAGCCTGGGGCAGGTCAGGGGCACGGGCTACGAGGTGCGCCAGGGGGTGCTCTACTGGGGCCCTTGCACGGGCGCAGCCTGCACGCCCAGCGTCACCAACCCGTGCTCGGAGGGGACGAGGTGCGGGTGGAGACCTTCCGGGTGGCCTACCTGGAGGGGGGCACCTGGAAGCGCCAAGCGCAGGCCGTGAACCTAGCGCCCGAAGGCGCAACCCCCAAGGTGAGCGCCCTGGCCCTCTACCTCCTGGCCTCGGTCCCCGTGCGGGGCGGGGCCCCCGCCTTCACCCCGGGGAGCACCCTGAGCTACCCTCCTGGGCTTTCCCCTGGCCTTCTTCAGCTTCCTGCGGCGACAAACGACGGGCGCCTTTGGGCGGAAAAGCTCTGGATCGTCCAAACGCCGAACCTGGCGCGCTGAAAGGAGGAAGGCATGAACCAAAAAGGCATAGCTATCGTGGTGGCCTCATCGGGATGGCGGCGGTCCTCATGCTCTCCCTGGCCATGGTGCAAAGCGCCCTGGGCAACCTGAAGACCGGGGGCGACCTCCTGAACCGGGCCCAGGCCCGCCAGCGGGCGGAGGCGGGCGTGGACCACGCCCTGGCCTACCTTGACGGCAAGACGACCCTGAGCGCCCGCCAAACCCTCTCGGGCCAAGGCTACTCCGTCACCCTGACCCCCCAAAACAACGCGGGGAGCGCGATCCGTGTAGAGAGCATCGGCCAGGCGGGCCTCGCTCGGCACACCGCCGTGGCCCTGGTGTCCCTGGAACAGGCGGAGGCCCCCGCCCAGAACCCCCTCTTCGGCCAGGGATGGATCACGGGAGGAAGGATTACCGTCAACGGCGGGGTGGAGCTGAGGGGTAGCCGCCTCCACGCCGACAAGGGCTACGCCAACTTGTCGGGCCAAATCCTGGTCTGCGACAGCTCGGGCCGAGGGTGCCGAACCCTCGACCAGGTCAACCCGCCCCCCATCACGGGAGGGGCGGGAGTTACGGGTACGCAGTGCAACGCCAGCGGGAACAACGGGGTGGTCTGCAATGGCTCCGCGCCCAGGTACCAGGTCTGCCCCGTGTACCAGACCCCCTCCGACCCCAACCTGACCTGCCTGGACGCCGTCACGGGTAGCTCGTGCGGTGGGACCAGGCCACCCGCATTGCCAGACCCGACGTGGACGCCCTCAGCGAGCGCCAACTTGGGGTCAGGGCCAGTAGCCCCTTCACCGACGCCACCACTAAGGGCCTCTGCGATGCCCGCTTCACCAGCCTAGACCCCGGAAATGCCAGCGAGCTCACCCGGTTCCTCCTAAGTAGGGGCGTTTCCGGGAGCCTCCCCACGGACGTCAACCAGCTCCTCACCCGAGTGCTCAACGCCCTGAAGGGGAGCGGGCTCAGGGTGTGCGTTCAGAACAACGCTACTCTCCCAGGCGGCACTTCTTTGGACAACGTCACCTTCTACGTGGGCGGTACCTTCCAGGTCAACGGGTCCGCCACCCTCAACGGGGTGAACGTGGCCGCCGGGTCGAACCTCAACCTCGGGTACGTCCAGGCCACCAATAGCCGCTTCTACACCGGGGGATTCCTCAACCTGAACGACGGCGCCACCTTCCGGGGCGACTCCACCTCGCCTCCCGGCAGACCATCACCTTCAACGGCGGGGCCGACCTGCTAGACAACCGCGCCCTCCTGGTGGTGAGCGAGGGGGACATCACCTTCAACGGCAGGGCCGACACCCACGCCTTCATGTGGGCGGGAGGCCAGATCACCTTCAACGGCACCGGGGCCTTTATCGGCGGGGCGGTGAGCCTCGGGGGCACCATCCGAAACGGCGGGGGGCAGTTCTACATCCAGAACTCCAACGCCCTGAACAGCGACCTGCCCCACACGGACACCGGCGCCCGGCCCCGGCCCGTGGTCCAGAGCCGGAGGTAATCCTCAGCCTAAGCCCGCCCCAACCCCTGGGGCGGGCCTGGCCTTCACACCGCTTTCACACCCCTCCCCCATCCTGAGGATGACCCCCCAAAAGGGGGGGTTGACAAGGAGGAAGGAGGGGCGGGAAAATGGCCCCTGAGAGGAGGTGAGAAAGGGCTAAGAAGGCTGAAGGCAAGCGGGTTCGGCTAAAAGGCAGGCAAGTCGGCTCTAGGCACTCATGGCCGCGCGATACATGAAAGCGCGGGAAACCCTAAGGAAAGAGGAAGTATGCGGAACGCGAAAGGCTTCACCCTGATTGAGCTCCTGATCGTCATCGCCATCATCGCCATCCTGGCGGCGGTTTTGATTCCCAACGTCCTCAACGCCCGCAAGCGGGCCATTGAGTCCTCGGCCCAGGCCTTCGCCCGGCAGGTGGCCACCTGGGTGGCGGCCGCGGACACCGCGGGCACAGCCCCTACTAGTGGCCTTAGCGACGCTAATTGCAATGCCCAAAACTGGCTGATCAGCGAAGGGGCTCCGTCCACCTACCCAAGCAGCGTGAAGGAGTGCAAGATCTCCTACAGCGCGACTGACGGCCGCTACACCATCAGCGTTAAAGCAACAACCGGTACGTCCTTCACCGTCGTGTATTAGGGCCTAGGTCCTGGGGCCTGGGGCGCCTGCCCCAGGCCTTTCCTAACTAATTATGAAGCGACTCCTCCAGACCCTTAGCCTGGCCCTGTTTCCCTGGGTCATCCTGCCCCCACCCTTTACCTTTTGGCCTGACCGGGAAGGGGTGTGGATCGCGCCCAAGGTGTTTTACCTCGCCTTCCTGGCTCTTCTTTTCATCCCAAGGCCGCCAGCAGGGGAAAGGACTTGCCCTCCGGGGCGTGGCCTTTTGCTGGGGATACTGGCGTGGCTTGGGGTTGCCAGCCTGGCTGCTCTGCCTCCCTTTCTTTCCCAGCAAGACTGGAGCACCTGGCTCCTCGGGCCCCTGAACCGCATGGATGGCCCCCTCTACCAGCTCTTTCTCCTGGCCTTTGCTCTCGGACTCTCTCACGCCCTCGCGAAAGACCCCCGACTGGCGGGCGGTCTAATCCCCGCCATGCTCCTATTTGCACTATTTCAAGGGATTCTGTGGCTCTGGCAGAGAGGTGGGCTTGACCCTTTAGCAGGGGTCGTGGGCTACACCCCAGGCCTGCCCCCGGGCACCGTGGGCAACCCGGGCATGGCGGCGGGCCTGGCCCTGCCCCTGGTTCCCCTGGCCCTTGCCCTTTGGCTCGGGCGCCGAGAGGGGGTTTGGCTTCTCGCCGCCCTCGGCCTGGCCACGGCCCTGGGGGGCCTCGCCAACCGGTCTGCCCTCATCGCCCTGGCCCTGGCCCTTGGCGTCTGGGTCATTCTGTCCCGGGACCGCAGGCTGGCCCTCGCCTCCTTGGGAGCGCTTGGCCTCGCCTACGCAAGCAGCGCCTACTGGCCCAGCACCCTGCCCGTGCAGAAGGAGATCGCCAGCGGCCGCACCCTGGAAACCAGGCTTGAGATGTGGCGCCTCGGGCTTTCCCTTTTGCAGGAGCCGAAAACCTTTCTTTTTGGCCTCGGCCCCCTAGGCTCCAGGAGGCGTGGTGGACGGGAAGGTGGAGGTCAGGCGGCTTCTCAGGCTTTTCCACCTGGAGTACGGGTGGCCGCCCCCGGAGAGGCTGGTCTCCGCTACCCCCCTCTGGAGGCCCGAAGACCCCCCCACGTCCCGGGCCTACCTCCTCAAGTACGAGGTGAGGGGCCTTCCGGGCTACTCCAAGGAGGAGTTTCTCGCCCTACAGCGCCTCAGCAACCTAGACAAGGCCCACAACGCCTACCTGGACAAGGCCCTGGCCTTCGGCGTGCCCTTCGCCCTCCTTTGGACCTTTTCCTTTTCGGGCCCGTGCCCGCCTGCTTCGCAGGGAAGACGCCGGGAGCAAGGGGCTGGCGGTGGGTTTGCTGGGCCTTGGCGTCTACTACCTGGCCTGGTTCGCCACGCCCCAAACCGAGCCTGGCACTTCGCCCTGGCCATCCTGGCGTGGAAGGACATGAACCGACCTCCACAACCTGGGGAGCCTGAGCCCTTACTTCCGGGAGAAGGTCTTGAGGGAAGCCCGCCCGATCCCTGAGGCGGCGTAGCCTTTCCGATCGCACCCGGCTCCTGCACCATGCCGGTGGGTGTGCGGGAGCGCCTAAACCTCCACCCCTTCGTAGATGGCTTCCAGCTTAGCCCCACGCCGAGGCAGGGCACCTCCACCTGCCCTTCCCCCTCCCACAGCCGGTAGAGCCAGCCCTCCCCCTGGCGGAAGTAGCCCTCCACCCGCCTCTCCCGGGAGTCCACCAGGAGGTAGCCTTGGAGCTCGGGAGCTCCCGGTAGCGCCAGAGCTTTTCCCGGCGGTCTATGGCCTCGGTGCCCTCGGAAAGCACCTCTATTACCAGGCAGGGGCGCTCCTTGTAGAGGGGGTGGGGGTCCTCGGCGCACACCACCATGAGGTCGGGGTAGTAAAAGGTGCGGGAGGCCACCTTGAGCTTCATGTCCGAGACGAAAAGCCTGCACCCCTTGGCCCGGGCGTGGGGACGGAGGCCGTAAAAGAGGTTGCCCACGATGAGGTTGTGGGCCTCCGTGGCCCCCGCCATGGCGTAGGGCACGCCCTCCAAGAGCTCGTGGCGCACGGGGGAGCGCTCCTCCATGGCCAAATAGGCTTCGGCGTCCAGAAGCTCTAACGCCTTCGCCGCCTCGCCCATGGCCCCATTCTAGTCCACGCTGAAGTAGCGGGCCTCGGGTGGTGGACCACCAGGGCGCTGGTGGCGTGCTCGGGCTCCAGCTGGAAGTTCTCCGTGAGGCGCACCCCCACCCGGTGAAAGCCCAGGAGCCGGTCCAGCTTGGCCTGGTCGGCGAGGTCCGGGCAGGCGGGGTAGCCGAAGGAGTAGCGGGCCCCCTGGTAGCCCTGCTGGAAGAGCTTCTGGACCTCGGTGGCGTCCTTGTGGGCGATGCCCCACATCTGCCGCATCCTCTTGTGCCAGTACTCCGCCAAGGCCTCGGTCATCTCCACGCTGAAGCCGTGGACGAAGAGGTAGTCCTGGTAGGCCCCGGACTCGAAGAGGGCCTGGGCCTTCCTAGAAGGGGCCTCCCCCATGGTGACGAGCTGGACCCCGAGGACGTCCCGGCCCCCGCCCGGAAGGCCTCCTTGGCATCCAGGCGGCCTCGTCCCCCAGGGGTTCGGCGTGGCGGGGGCGGAAGTAGTCCACGAGGCTCAGCCCCCCGCCCTTCTGCCGGGGGAAGCGGAAGCGTTCCAGCACCTCCCCCGTCTCCGGGGAGAAGACGAGAAGCTCCTCCCCCTCCCGGGCCACGGGGAAGAAGCCGTAGAGCACCCTGGGTTCAAGCCACCCTTCCGCCATCGCCTCCTTGAGGAGCCTCTGGAAGACGGGCTCCGCCTCCCGCTCCACCAGGGCCTGCCACGCCTCCCGGTCCATCCCCTTGCGGCTATAGCCCCACTGGCCCCGGTAAAGGGCGAGCTTGTTCACGTAGTGGGCGATGGTGGCGAGGTCCAGCCCCTCCTCCACCCGCACGCCGAAGAAGGGGGGCTTGGGGACGGCGGGGGCCTCCCCCACGGGCCGGGAGCGGGGCACCGCCTTGGGGGCCTCCCGCTTGGGCCTTGGGGGGGCCTTCCGGGTGAGCTCGGGGGGGGCGTGGCCCGTGAGCTCCTCCATGAGCCTCAGGCCCTCAAAGGCGTCCTCGGCGTAGTAGACGTTGGGGTAGATGGCCTTAAGCTCCTCCACGTAACTCCGGGTGAGGGCGGCCCCGCCCAGGATCACGGGGAGGGTGTAGCCCCTATCCCGCATGTACTCCAGGTTCTCCTTCATCACCAGGGTGCTCTTCACCAAAAGGCCCGACATGCCCACGGCGTGGGGCTTGTGCGCCTCCACGGCCTTCAGGATCTCCTCAATGGGCACCTTGATGCCCAGGTTCACCACCCGGTAGCCGTTATTGGTGAGGATGATGTCCACCAGGTTCTTGCCGATGTCGTGCACGTCCCCCTTCACCGTGGCCAGGACCATCTTCCCCTTCCCCTCGCCCCTCTTTTCCATGTGGGGCTCGAGGTAGGCCACCGCCCGCTTCATCACCTCGGCGGCCTGGAGGACGAAGGGAAGCTGCATCTTCCCCGCCCCAAAGAGGTCCCCCACCTCCTTCATCCCCGAAAGGAGAGGGCCGTTGATGAGGTCCAGGGGCTTGTGCCCCGCCCGCAAGGCCTCCTCCAGGTCGGCCTCGAGGCCCCCCTTCCTCCCCTCCACCACGCGGCGCTGGAGCCGCTCCAAAAGAGGCAGGGCGAGGAAGGCGTCCTCCCTCTTCCCCGGGTCCTCCTGGTGGGCCTCAAAGTAGGCCATGAAGGCGAGGAGGGGGTCAAAGCCCTCCCTGCGGCGGTCGTAGATGAGGTCTAAGGCGAGGGCGTAGGCCTCCTCGGGGATCTGGTTTATGGGGAGGATCTTCCCCGCGTCCACGATGCCGCGGTGAGGCCCCGTTTCCTCGCCTCGTCCAGGAAGACGGAGTTGAGGACCCGCCTTGCCCGGGGCTTGAGCCCGAAGGAGACGTTGGAGACCCCAAGGACGAACCCCACCCCGGGAAGCCGCTCCTTCAGCTCCTCCATGGCGAGGAGGGTCTCCTTGGCCAGGGGGCGGCTCTCCTCGTCCCCTTGGGTGATGGGGAAGGTGAGGAGGTCAAAGAGGAGGTCCTCGGGGCGGAGGCCGTGGTGTTCCGTGAGGCGCTCGTACATGCGGAGGGCCACCCGCACCTTCTCCTCCCGGGTCTTGGCCATCCCCTTCTCGTCGATGGCCAGGACCACCAGGGCCGCCCCGTGGGCCTTGGCCAGGGAGGCCACCCGGTCAAAGCGCTCCAGGCCGTCCTCCAGGTTGGCGGAGTTCAGGAGGACCCGGCCCGGGAGGTGCTTGAGGGCGAGCTCCATGGCCTCAGGAGAGGTGGAGTCCACCATGACGGGGACGGTGACGGCGGTGGCCAGGGGGGAAGGAGCCACCGGAGGTCCTCAAGCTCGTCCCGCCCCGTCCAGGCCACGGAGAGGTCTAAAGCGTGGGCCCCCTCCTCCACCTGCTCCCGGGCGAGGGCGAGGATGCCCTCGAGGTCCTTGGCGAAGAGCATCTCCCGGAAGCGCTTGCTCCCCGTGGCGTTGAGCCTCTCCCCCACCAGGAAAAGGCTCGCCTCCTGCCGCAAGGAAACCGCCTGGTACAAGGAGGCCACCTGGGGGGGGAAGGTTTTGGGCCTCGGCCTCGGGGCAAGCCCCTTCACCGCCTCGGCCACCTTCCTTATGTGCTCGGGCCCCGTGCCGCAACACCCCCCCACGGCGTTCACCCCGTACTCGGCCACGAACTTGAGGTGCCACCTGGCCAGCTCCTCGGGGGTGAGGTCGTAGACCACCCTCCCCCCTCGTTCCGGGGCAGGCCGGCGTTGGGAAGGCAGGAGACGAAGCGGGTGCTGTGCAGGGCGAAGTAGCGCACCTTGCTGTCCATGAGGTCGGGGCCCGTGGCGCAGTTCATCCCCACCACGTCTATGGGGAGGCTCTCCAGGGCCGCCAGGGCCGCCTGCTCGTCCGTGCCCACGAGCATGGTCCCCGTGGCCTCAAAGGTCACCTGGACCTGGAGGGGCACCTCCCGGCCCACCTCGGCCATGGCCTCCCGCACCGCCAAGACGGCGCAGCGCACCTGCAGGATGTCCTGGGCGGTCTCCAGGAGGATGAGGTCCACCCCGCCCCTTAGAAGCCCCCTGGCCGCCTCCTTGTAGGCCCGGTAGAGCTCGTCCCAGGAGATCTGGCCCAGGGAGACCAGCTTGGTGCCCGGGCCAGGGCCCCGGCCACGAAGGCCCCGTAGGGGTCGGCGGCCTCCCGGGCGATCCTCGCCCCGAGGAAGGCGAGCTCCTCCGCCTCCTCCTCCAGGCCGTACTCGGCGAGGACGTGGCGGAGCGCCCCGAAGGTGTTGGTCTCGATGACCTCGGCCCCGGCCTCGAGGTAGCTCTGGTGGATCTCCCGCACCACCTCGGGCCGGGTGCGGTTCAAGACCTCGGGGCAGCCGAAGTAGGCCTCCCCGCCGTAGTCCTCGGGGGTAAGGTCCTTTTTTTTGGAGCTCGGTGCCCATGGCCCCGTCGAAGACCAGGGGCCTTTCCAGAAGGGCCTTGAGGTAGGGAAACTTCTTCGCCCGGGCCTCCTTGTTGTAGCCGAGGCGCACCAAGGGGGCCTCCCCCCAGCCCGCCCCCCCGAGGTGGTGGCGGCATCCGGGGCTACAGGTGTGCACCTCCACCATATCCCGCTAGTGTAGCGAAAACCCTGGGGCTATGCTAGGCCCATGGACCCCTTCGGCGTCCTCTACACCGACCTGTACCAGCTCACCATGGGCCAGGTCTACTTCCGCATGGGCCTCCATGAGAGGGAGGCCCTCTTTGAGGCCTTCTACCGCAAAAACCCCGACTACGGGGCCCACCAGGCGGGCTACGTCGTCTTCGCCGGGCTGGACCCCTTTCTAAGCTGGATGGAACAAGCCCGCTTCGGCGAGGCGGAGCTAGCGGCTCCGCGGTCTAAAAAGCCGCTCGGGAAAGCCCCTCTTCGCCGAGGACTACCTCCGCTACCTGAAGGCCATGGGCGGGTTTTCCGGCCTCACCCTAAGGGCCCTCCCCGAGGGCCGCATAGCCCACCCCCAGGTGCCCCTGGTGAGCGTGGAGGGCCCCCTCCTCCAGGCCCAGCTTCTGGAAACCGCCCTCCTGAACCGCCTGAACTACGAGACCCTCATCGCCACCAAGGCGAGCCGGGTGCGGGAGGCGGCGGGGGAAGCGGTGGTCCTGGAGTTCGGCCTCCGCCGCGCCCCCGCCAAGGGCGGGGAGAGCGCCACCCGGGCGAGCCTCATCGGGGGAGCGGACCGGAGTAGCGCCGTGAGCTATCCCACCTCCTGGGCCTTCCCGCCTCCGGCACCCACGCCCACAGCCTGGTCCAGGCCTTCATGGCCCTGGGCCACACGGAGGAGGACGCCTTCCGGGCCTTCGCCGAGGTCTTCCCCGACGACACCGTCCTCCTTCTGGACACCGTGGACACCCTCCACTCAGGGCTTCCCCACGCCATCCGGGTCTTTGAGGAGCTTAGGCGCAAGGGGCATAGGCCCGTGGGGGTGCGGATAGACTCCGGGGACCTGGCCTACCTCGCCATCCAGGTGGCCAAGGAGCTGGACAAGGCGGGCTTCCCCGAGGTCTCCATCGTCCTTTCCGGGGACCTGGACGAGCTCGTCATCTGGCAGATCAAGAGCCAGATCCTGGAGGAGGCCCCCCGCTACGGGGTGGACCCCGACCGCCTCTTGAGGCGCCTGGTCTACGGGGTGGGGACCAGGATGGTGGTCTCCTGGGGCTATCCGGCCCTGGGAGGGGTGTACAAGCTGGTGGCCATCCGGGAGAACGGGGCCTGGGCCCCGGCCATGAAGATCTCGGACTCCCTGGAAAAGGTCCTGAACCCTGGGCACAAGCGGGTCTACCGGGTCTACGACGGGAGGGGGCTGGCCACCGCCGACCTCTTGGCCCTGGCCGAGGAGGAGGTGCGGGAGGACGCCCCCCTTACCCTGCGCCACCCCACGGACCCCACCAAGCGCCGCACCTTGAGGCCGGGGGAGTTCGCCCTCGAGGCCCTCCTGGAGGAGGTCTACCGGGGAAGGAGGCTCTTTCCCCCCCTCCCCCTGGAGGAACTCCGGAAGCGGCGGGACCGGGACGTGGCCCTTTTGGACCCCGGGGTGCGGCGGCTGGTGAACCCCCACGTCTACCACGTCTCCCTCACGGAGAGGCTCTTCGCCCTCAAGGAGGAGCTGGTGCGGAAGCTGGAAGGCTAAGGGCGGGGGCCCCCAAAGCGCCTCCTCCCAGCCTGTTTTGGGCGCCTCCGGTTGCGAAGCCAAGGCAGGGGCACTTAGGAGGCCTGCTTGAGCCTGGCCTCCTCCAGGGCCTTCAGGGGGTTGTCCAGGTGGGGCAGGTCCACCACGATCTCCTTCACCCCGCTCCCCGGGGCCTCAAACATCAGGTCCACCATGGTCTTCTCCAGGATGGCCCTTAAGCCCCTCGCCCCCGTGCCCCGCTTGAGGGCCCGCCGGGCCACCTCCTTGAGGGCCGCCTGGGTGAAGCGGAGCTCCATCCCCTCCATGCGGAAAAGCTCCTGGTACTGCTTCACCAGGGCGTTTTTGGGCTCGGTGAGGATGCGCACCAAGTCGTCTTCGCCCAAGGGGTGGAGCTGGACGATGAGGGGGGCCCGGCCCACGAACTCGGGGATCATCCCGAACTTGACCAGGTCCTCGGGGAGGACCTCCCGGGGCTCCTCCTGGGCCTTGGTCCGGGTGAAGCCGATGGCGGTGCGCTCGGTGCGGGCCTTGACGATGTTCTCCAAGCCCTCAAAGGCCCCGCCCAGGATGAAGAGGATGTTTTTGGTGTTCACCGGGATGAACTCCTGGTGGGGGTGCTTCCTGCCCCCTTGCGGGGGCACGTTGGCGATGGTGCCCTCGATGATCTTGAGGAGGGCTTGCTGCACCCCTTCCCCGGAGACGTCCCGGGTGAGGGAGGGGTTTTCCGACTTGCGGGCGATCTTGTCGATCTCGTCGATGTAGACGATGCCCATCTCCGCCCGCGCCACGTCGAAGTCGGCGTTCTGCAGGAGGCGCAGGAGGACGTTCTCCACGTCCTCCCCCACGTACCCCGCCTCGGTGAGGGTGGTGGCGTCGGCGATGGCGAAGGGCACCTCCAGGAAGCGGGCCAGGGTCTCGGCGAGGAGGGTCTTGCCCGTGCCCGTGGGGCCGATGAGGAGGATGTTGCTCTTGCCGATCTCCGCCTCGGGGTGGAGGAGGCGCTTGTAGTGGTTGTAGACGGCCACGCTTAGGGCCCTCTTCGCCGCCTCCTGCCCCACCACGTACTGGTCCAGGTGGGCCTTGATCTCCTGGGGCTTGGGCAGGCGGCTTGGCCCCTTGGGGGCGGAGCGCCCCTCCTGGGCCAGGACCTCCCGGGCCCGTTCCACGCAGTCCTCGCAGATGTACACGTCCTCTATGGGGCTTTCCAGAAGCCTCCCCGTCTCGGGGGGGCGGAGGCCGCAGAAGCTGCAGTAGGGCCTAGGCTTCCTCACGGGTCACCACCTGGTCGATGAGGCCGTACTCCAGGGCCTCCTGGGCGGAGAGGTAGTAGTCCCGGTCGGTGTCCTTTTCCACCCTCTCCAGAGGCTGGCCGGTGTGCTGGGCGAGGATCTCGTTCAGGAGCTTCTTGGCTTCAGGATTTCCTGGGCCTGGATGGCGATGTCGCTGGCCGTGCCCCGGACCCCGCCCCAGGGCTGGTGGATCATCACCTTGGAGTGGGGCAGGGCGTAGCGGCGGCCCTTCTCCCGGCCGCCAGGATCACCGCCGCCATGCTGGCCGCCATGCCGATGACGATGGTGGAGACGGGGGCCCGCACGAACTGCATGGTGTCGTAGATGGCCAGCCCCGCGTCCACCTCCCCCCCAGGGGAGTTGATGTAGAGGCGGATCTCCTGGTTGGGGTTTTGCGCGTCCAGGAAGAGGAGCTGGGCCACGATGGTGTTGGCCACCTGGGCGTCTATGGGGGTGCCCAGGAAGATGATGCGGTCCTTGAGGAGGCGGGAGTAGATGTCGTAGACCCGCTCCCCGCGGGCGGTCTGCTCGATGACGTACGGGATCACCATACCGCCTCCCATTGTAGCGGCAAGCCCAGGGGGGAAACCCCCCTGGGCCACCATGGGCCCCTCAAGGGAGCTGGGCCAGGGCCAGGCGCACGGCCTTGTCCTGGAGGTAGGCGGCCTTAAGCCTCTCCAGGCCCCTTTCCCCGAACTCCCGCTTAAGCTCGGGAACGCTGAGCCCGTAGGAGCGGGCCACCGCCTGGAGGTAGGCCTGCCACTCCTCCTCGGTGAGCTCGGGGCGGAGCTCCTCGGCGAGCTTTTCCTTGGCCAGGGAGCGCCGCACCCGCTTCAGGGCCTCCTGGCGGAGCTCTTCCCGGAACTTCCCTAGCTCCCCCTTCTCCTCCAAGGCCTTCAGGTAGGCCTCGAGGCCCACCCCCTTTTGGTAGAGATCCTCGGCCAGGTGCTCCAGGAGGTGGCGCTCCTCGGCCTCCAGCATGGAGGGGGGGACGTCCGCCTCGAGGCCCTCGGCGAGCTTCTCCAGGAAGGCCCGCTCCCTCGCCTCCTGGTACTGGGCCTCCGCTTGGCGCCGGAGGCTTTCCCGCACCTTGGCCTTGAGGTCCTCGAGGCTTTCCGCCTCCAGGGTCTTGGCGAACTCCTCGTCCAGCTCGGGAAGCTCCAGGGCCTTGACCTCCAGGACCTCGGTCCTCACCTCCCGCACCTTCTCGCCCTTATCGTTCAGCACGGGGACCAGGACCACGTCCCCCGCCTTCTTCCCCAAGAGGGCCTCCCGCACGTGGGGCAGGGCCTTGGAGAGGTCTATGGGGAACTCCGCCCCCTCCTCGGTGCGCACGTAGACGTGGTCCCCCTCCCCCGCCTCCCGGTCCACGGGTACCAGCTCGGCGTAGCGCTGGCGTAGCTCCTCCAGGGCCCTTTCCACCATCTCCTCGGTGACCTCGGGGGGAGGGACCTCCAGGGTGAAGCCCCGCCAGTCGGGGAGGGTGGCCTCGGGGTAGTTTTCCACCTCGGCCACGTAGCGGAAGCCCTCCCTTCCTTGAGCTCCTCCTCCACCACCCGGGCCGCCACGGGAAGAAGCCCAAGCTCCCGCACCGCCTGGGGGTAGGTCTCCTCCACCAGGCGCTCCTTCAGGTCGGCCATGAGCTCCTCCCGCCCCAGGCGGGCCTCCACCACCTTCAGGGGGGCCTTGCCCGGGCGGAAGCCCGGGATCCGGACCTTGCGGGCCAGGTCCTTAAGCAGGGCCTGGTAGCTGGCCTCCACCTTTTCCGCCGGGACCTCCACCCGGACCCTAACCAGATAACCAGAACGCTCCAGGATCTCCGCCACGCCTCACCTCGCCAGAAAAGGGGCCTCGCCCGGGTGGTGCGAGGAGCGGGACTTGAACCCGCACGGGTTACCCCACCGGATCCTAAGTCCGGCGCGTCTACCGGTTCCGCCATCCTCGCAAGGGAGGGCGAGGCCCCCCTTTAAAATACCACCCGTTCGGGGTGGCGGGGTTGGGGTGAGCGATGGGACTTGAACCCACGACCCCCGGATCCACAGTCCGGTGCTCTAACCAGCTGAGCTACGCTCACCACGCTCAGCATCCGCCATTCTACGGGGCTACTTCCCTTGCGTCAAGGCCTGGAGGCCGCCCTCGAGGCTCATGGCCTCGTAGCCCTCGGCCTCCAGGTAGAGGGCGGCCACCTGGCTCAGGAGGCCCTTCTCGCAGACCAGAAGGAGGGGCACCCGGGGCAGGCCGTGCTCCCCCTTCTGGATCTTTTCCAGGGGAACCCACTCCGCGGGGAAGGGCAGGGGGGTGTGCCGCTTGTCCGGGGGGCGGACGTCCACCGCCTTGACCCCGGCCTGGAGGAGGGCGGGAAGCTCTTCGGGGCGGACCTTGCGCATGAGCCAAGTATAGCGCGGGAAGCCCCGGCCCGCGCGCAAGATTATGCACCTTATCCGGCTAAGCAGTATAAGTTCGCCAGAACGCCTTGGCGCCCCCTCTCCTTTGTGCTAAGCTCATCCCTCGGGTACGCGATGCCGCCGAGAAGAGACCTGAAGAAAATCCTCATCATCGGATCCGGGCCCATCACCATCGGGCAGGCCGCCGAGTTCGACTACTCCGGCACCCAGGCGGTGAAGGCCCTAAGGGGGGCAGGGTATGAGGTGGTCCTGGTGAACTCCAACCCGGCCACCATCATGACCGACCCCGAGCTCGCCGAGCGCACCTACGTGGAGCCCCTTACCCTGGACTCCCTGGAAAAGATCCTGGCCGAGGAGCGCCCCGACGCCCTCCTCCCCACCCTGGGGGGCAGACCGCCCTCAACCTCTCCATGGCCCTTTACGAGGAAGGCATTCTGGAGCGCTACGGGGTGGAGCTCATCGGGGCCAAGGCCGAGGCCATAAGGAAGGGGGAGGACCGGGAGGAGTTCCAAAAGGCCATGCGGAGGATCGGCCTCGAGGTGCCCCGGGGAAAGATGGTGGGGAGCGTGGAAGAAGGCCTCCACTTCGCCCGGGAGGTGGGGTATCCCGTGGTGGTCCGCCCCTCCTTCACCCTGGGGGGCACGGGGGGCGGCATCGCCAAGGACGAGGCCGAGCTTAAGGAGGTCTTGGGGCGGGGCCTCCTCCTCTCCCCCGTCCACACGGCGCTGGTGGAGGAGTCGGTCCTGGGCTGGAAGGAGTTTGAGCTGGAGGTGATGCGGGACCACGCGGACACCGTGGTGGTCATCACCAGCATCGAGAACCTGGACCCCATGGGGGTCCACACCGGGGACTCCATCACCGTGGCCCCCGCCCAGACCCTCTCCGACGTGGAGTACCAGAGGATGCGGGACGCCGCCAAGGCGGTGATCCGGGAGATCGGGGTGGACACCGGGGGGTCCAACATCCAGTTCGCCCTCCACCCCAAGACGGGGCGGATGGTGGTCATCGAGATGAACCCTAGGGTCTCCCGCTCAAGCGCCCTCGCCTCCAAGGCCACGGGCTTCCCCATCGCCAAGATCGCCGCCCTCCTCGCCGTGGGCTACCGCCTGGACGAGCTCCCCAACGACATCACCCGCAAGACCCCGGCCTCCTTTGAGCCCACCATCGACTACGTGGTGGTGAAGATCCCCCGCTTCGCCTTTGAGAAGTTCCAGGACCTCCCCAACACCCTAGGAGGGCTCAGGGACGAGCTTTCCACCCAGATGAAAAGCGTGGGGGAGGTGATGGCCATGGGCCGCACCTTCAAGGAGGCCCTCCAGAAGGCCCTAAGGGGCCTGGAGCGGGACGTGCGGGCCCTGGCCGGGGTCAAGACGGAGGAGCTTGCGAAGAAGCTCTACCCCAACCCCGACCGCATCTACGCCGTCATGGAGCTCCTAAGGCGGGGGATGCCCGTGGAGGAGCTCCACCAGGCCACCCGGATAGACCCCTGGTTCCTCCACCAGATGAAGGAGATCGCCGAGGCCGAGGCCTGGCTCAAAACCCACCCTCAAGGACGGGGAGGACTACCGCTACTACAAGGGCTTGGGCCTTTCCGACCGGAGCATGGGGGAGCTTTTGGGAAAGGAGGAAGGGGAGGTGCGGGCCGAGAGGAAGGCCCTCGGGGTGGTCCCGGTCTACAAGACCGTGGACACCTGCGCCGCCGAGTTCGAGGCCTACACCCCCTACCACTACTCCACCTACGAGGCGGAGGACGAGGTCTGGCCCTCGAGGAAGCCCAAGGTGGTGATCCTGGGCTCGGGGCCCATAAGGATCGGCCAGGGGGTGGAGTTCGACTACGCCACGGTCCACGCCGTCTGGGCCCTGAAGGAGGAGGGGTTTGAGACCATCATGGTGAACTCCAACCCCGAGACGGTCTCCACGGACTACGACACCGCCGACCGCCTCTACTTTGAGCCCCTGACCCTGGAGGACGTCCTCAACCTGGTGGAGCACGAGAAACCCCTGGGGGTCATCGCCACCTTGGGGGGGCAGACCCCCCTAAAGCTCGCCCGGGGCCTGGAGGAGGCCGGGGTCAGGCTCCTCGGCACCCCCTTTAGCGCCATCCACCTGGCGGAGGACCGGGAGGCCTTCCACACCCTCTGCCAAAGGCTCGGCATCCCCCAGCCCGAGGGCCGGGTGGCCCAGACCCCGGAGGAGGCCCTAAGGCTTGCGGAGGAGGTGGGCTTCCCCCTCTTGGCCAGGCCCAGCTACGTGCTGGGCGGGCGGGCCATGCGGGTCCTGTGGAGCATGGCGGAGCTAAGGCGCTACCTGGAGGAGGTCTACGAGCCCCTGCAGGAGAAGCCCTCCATCCTCTTGGACCGCTACCTGGAAGGGGCCGTGGAGCTGGACGTGGACGCCCTCTCCGACGGGGAGGAGGTGCTGATCGCCGGGGTGATGGAGC
Source organism: Thermus sp. JCM 17653 (assembly GCA_001311585.1). GTDB lineage: Bacteria > Deinococcota > Deinococci > Deinococcales > Thermaceae > Thermus. Next base: position 7,590 of record BBBN01000002.1, on the reverse strand, counting down.
ACGTGGAGCGGGCCGGGGTCCACTCCGGGGACTCGGCCACGGTGCTTCCCCCCGTCCACGTGCCCCAGGGGGCCCTGGAGAAGGTGCGGGACTACACCCGCCGCCTGGCCTTAGGCCTCGGGGTGCGGGGGCTTTTGAACGTCCAGTACGCCGTGGTGGGGGAGGAGGTCTACGTCCTCGAGGCCAACCCCCGCGCCAGCCGCACCGTGCCCTTCGTCTCCAAGGCCATCGGCCTCCCCTTGGCCAAGCTCGCCGCCAAGATCGCCGTGGGCAAGACCCTAAGGGAGCTCGGCATCCGGGAGCTGGACCCCGTCCCCCCTTACTACGCCGTGAAGGAGGTGGTCATCCCCTGGCTCAAGTTCCCCGGGGTCATCCCGGTCCTGGGCCCGGAGATGCGCTCCACCGGGGAAAGCATGGGCATAGACCCCGACCCCTACCTGGCCTACTACAAGGCGGAGCTCGGGGCCGGGCAGAGGCTTCCCCTTAGGGGTCGGGTGCGCTTCCTCGGGGAGGGGCTGGAGGACCTCGAGGCCCTTTACCGGGAAGCGGGCTTCGCCCTCACCGAGGGGCAGGACTACGACCTCCTCATCGGCCTCGTCCCCGACCCCGAGCTGAGGCGGGCCGTGGAGCGGGGCCTCCCCTTCATCACCACCCGGGAGGGGGCCTGGTGGAGCCTGCAGGCCATCCTGCGGGCCCGGGAGAAGCCCCTTTCCGTCCTAAGCCTCCAGGGGTGGCACCGGGTGTACAATGGGGGCCAATGAAGCTGGTCATCGCCATCGTCCAGGACACGGACGCCCCCGGCCTCACCAAGGCCCTTCTGGAGCGGGGCCTCCAGTCCACCAAGCTGGCCTCCACCGGGGGGTTCCTCCGGGAGGGGAACACCACCCTCCTCATCGGCCTCGAGGACGACCGGGTCCCCGAGGTCCTGGACCTCATCCGGGAGAAGTGCCGCACCCGCACCCGCCTGGTGACCCGGGGCCTCCCCCTCTCCGAGGCCCCCGACCCCTTCCTGGCCCAGCCCGTGGAGGTGCAGGTGGGTGGGGCGGTGGTCTTCGTCCTGCCGGTGGAAGGCTTCTTCAAGGTATGAGGCCCTCTTTTTCCTCCCCCTTCTGGGCCTGGCCTTGGCCCAGATCGCCAGGCCCGTGGAGGAGTTCCAGAAGGCCCTGGGCCCCCTGCCCCCCGGGGCCAGGGTGGAGGTGGAGGCCAAGGGGGGCCGCCTTCTCGCCGCCCGGTACCAGGGCCCCGAGAACGCCTCCTTCCTGGCCCGTTTCGCGGACCGGGCCCTGGCCCTGAGGCTCGGCCTCAGGGGCACCCCCACGGTCTTCGCCGGGCCCTACTGGGTGCCCGACCCCTTTGACCTGGCGAGGGTGCTGGACTACCTGGAGCTCGCCCGCTAAAGTGGGCGGGATGGAAGGCGCGCTTTTCCTCCTCAAGGACGCCAAAGGCCGGGCCTTCCTGGTGCGCCTACGGCCCGGAGGGGTGTTCCACCACCACCGGGGGACGGTGCCCCACGAGGCCATCCTCGAGGCCGGCCCCGGGGGGGTGGTGCGGACCCACCTGGGGGAGCCCCTTTCCGTCCACCGCCCCACCCTGGAGGAGTACGTCCTCCACATGAAAAGGAGCGCCACCCCCACCTACCCCAAGGACGCCAGCGCCATGGTGGCCCTCCTGGACCTGGCCCCGGGGATGCGGGTCCTGGAGGCGGGCACGGGCTCGGGGGGGCTTACCCTCTTCCTGGCCCGGGCGGTGGGGGAAGGGGGCCTGGTGGACACCTACGAGAAGCGCCCCCACCACCTGGAGCAGGCCAGGGAGAACATCCGGGCCTTCTGGACGGCGGACAACATCCGCTTCCACCAGGGAGGCCTGGAGGAGGCCGAGCTTCCCCGGGAGGCCTACCACGGGGTGGCCCTGGACCTCATGGAGCCCTGGAAGGTGCTCAGGAAGGCCACGGAGGCCCTCCTCCCGGACCGCTTTTTGGTGGCCTACCTCCCCAACATCACCCAGGTCCTCGAGACCCTGAAGGAGGCGGAAGGGCTTCCCTTGCGGCTGGAAAGGGTGCTGGAGGTGGGCTGGCGGGAGTGGGAGATTAGGCTTCCCGTGGCCCACCCCCGCTTCCAGCAGGTGGGGCACACCGCCTTCCTCCTCGCCCTGAGAAAATGGAAGGCCTCCTGATCCACGCCGTCTTGAGGGAGCTTGAGAAGGAGCTCCCCGCCCAGAACCTGGGCCTCGCCTTCCCCGAGGAGGGGACGGCGGCCCTCCTCCTCAAGGGGAAGACGGGGCGCATCTTCAACCTGGTCCTCCGCTACCGCCCCCCCACCCCGAGCCTGGCCCTGGAGGGGGGCACCCTCCTTGGGGACCCCAAGACCCCCTTCCAGAGGCAGCTCCAGGCCCGGGTCAAGGGGCCCTTGGTGGAGGCCAGGCAGCTCAAGCTGGACCGGGTGGCCTTCTTCCGCTTCGCCGGGGAAAAGGGGTTCGTGGACGCCCCCCCTTCCGTCCTGGTCCTGGAGGCCACGGGCAGGAACGCCAACCTCCTCCTCCTGGACGAGGAGGGCCGGATCCTGGGGGTGGACCGGGTCATCACCCGGGAGGTGAACCGCTACCGGGAGCTCAAGCCCGGCCTTCCCTACACCCCTCCGCCCCCCTACCGGAAGCTGGACCCGAGAACGCTGACCGAGGCGGACCTCGGGATTCTTCTGGGAAAGCCTCTGAAGGAAGCGGCGCGCCACGTGGACGGGATCGGGAAGGCGCTCCTCCTCGAGCTTTCCAGACGGGCGGGCCTCACCCCCGAGACCCCCTTGGACGAGGAAGGGCTCAAACGGGTCTTCCAGGCCCTGAGGAGCCTGGTGGAAGACCCCTCCTGGCGGGCGGAGCTTTCCGAGGAGCTCAGGCGGCGCTTCGCCGAGGAGGAGAAGGAGGCCTTGAGGAAGCCCCTCCTCGAGGCCCTGGAGCGGGAGAAGCGGACCCTTTTGGCCCGCCTTTCGGACTACCAAAGGGCCCTGGAGCGCCTGGAGGAGGCGGAAGACCTCCGGCAAAAGGCCGACCTCCTCCTCGCCCGGCTCAAGGAGGTGCCCAAAGGGGCGGAGCGGGCGGTCCTGGAGGGCTTTGACGGGAGCCCCGTGGAGATCCCCCTAAACCCCGGCCTCACCCCCCAGGAGAACGCGAAGAAGCTCTACCAGCGGGCGAGGCGCCTGGAGGAGCTGGCGGAGAGGGCCCTGGACCTCATCCCCAAGACCGAGGCCCGGGTGAGGGCCCTGGAGGAGGAGATGGCCCGGGTGCGGGAAGCCTCCTTGGAGGAGCTCCTCCAACTTTCCCAGAAGCCCAGAAAACGGGAGCCCAAGCTGGGCCTCCGCTATACCTCTCCCTCCGGCTTCCCGGTGCTGGTGGGCCGGAACGCCAAGGAGAACGACCTCCTCACCCGGCTCGCCCACTCGGAAGACCTCTGGTTCCACGCCCAGGGGGTGCCGGGAAGCCACGTGATCCTGAAGGCCGAGGGGAAAAACCCACCCCTGGAAGACCTCCTCTTCGCCGCCCGGCTCGCCGCCTACCACTCCAAGGCCCGGGGGGAAAGGCAGGTGGCGGTGGACTACACCCGCAAGAAGCACGTCTGGCGGCCCCGCAAGGCCCCCCCCGGCCAGGTGCTCTATACCCAGGCCAAGACCCTCTTCGTGGAGGGCACCCTTCCCCCGGAGGCCCCGGAGGAGTAAACTCGGGCTTCGTGAGGCGCGTGATGTTCCACGCCAAGATCCACCGGGCCACCGTGACCCAGGCCGACCTCCACTACGTGGGCTCGGTGACGGTGGACCAGGAGCTTCTGGAGCCGCCGGGATCCTGCCTTTTGAGCAGGTGGACGTCTACGACATCACCAACGGGGCCCGGCTCACCACCTACGCCCTTCCCGGGGAGCGGGGCTCGGGGGAGGTGAGGATCAACGGGGCCGCCGCCCACCTGGTAAGGCCGGGGGACCTGGTGATCCTCGTGGCCTACGGGGTCTTCGAAGAGGAGGAGGCGAGGCGCCTCAGGCCCACCGTGGTGCTGGTGGACGAAAGGAACCGCATCCTCGAGGTGCGCAAAGGGTGAAGCGCCTAGGGCTCTACCTGGAGCTGGTCCGCTTTGAGCACACCCTCTTCGCCCTGCCCTTCGCCTACGCGGGGATGCTCCTGGCGGCGGGAGGGTGGCCGGGATGGCCCACCTTCCTCCTGGTCACCCTGGCATGGTGGGGGCCAGGACCATGGCCATGGCCCTGAACCGCCTCATCGACTGGCGCATAGACGCCCTGAACCCGCGCACCCAAAACCGCCACCTGCCCAAAGGCCTCGTGAAGCCCTGGGAAACCCTCCTCCTCGCCCTCTTGGGCCTCGGCCTTTTGGTCTACGCCGGGCTCCGCCTAAACCCCCTCACCGCCCGGCTCCTTCCCGTGGCCGTCTTCTTCCTCACCTTCTACAGCTACACCAAGCGCTTCACCTGGCTTTGCCACTACGTTTTGGGCCTCACCATCGGGGCGGCCGCCGCCGGGGGCTGGATCGCGGTCACGGGGAGCTTCGCCCCCACGGCCTACTGGCTTTGGGCCGGGGTGGGGCTCTGGATCGCCGGGTTTGACATCCTCTACGCCACCCAGGACTTCGCCTTTGACCGGGCCCATGGGGTGCAAAGCGTCCCCGCCCGCTTCGGGATTCCTAGGGCCCTCGCCGTGGCCCGGGCCACCCACCTCCTCGCCTGGATGGCCTTCCTCCAGGCGGGCCTCGCCTACGGGGCGGGGGCCTTTTACTACCTGGGCCTTTTCCTGGTGGGGGGGCTACTCCTCGTGGAGCACCGCCTGGTCTCCCCCGAGGACCTTTCCAGGGTAGAGGTGGCCTTCTTCCAGGCCAACGTGGGGGTGAGCCTGGGGATGTTCCTCTTCATCGCCTTGGACCTGTGGCTAGCGTAGCCCACCCATCCATGGCCAGGGGGGGCTTCCCGTAACCTTAGGGTATGGAAGGCATCCGCAAGGCGGCCGAACGGGCGGTCCGGGAGTTTCTGGACCTCTTCCCCATGGAAGGGGGAAGCCTCTTCGTCCTCGGGGGCTCCACCAGCGAGGTCCTGGGGGAGAGGGTGGGGACGAGGCCGAGCCTCGAGGCGGCTCACGCCCTCCTGGAAGGCCTCCTCCCGCCCCTCCTGGAAAGGGGGGTGTGGGTGGCGGTCCAGGCCTGCGAGCACCTGAACCGGGCCCTGGTGGTGGAGCGGGAGGCGGCCCGGGCCTTTGGCCTGGAGGAGGTCACCGTCTTCCCCCACCCCAAGGCGGGAGGGGCCTTGGCCACGGCGGCCTTCCTGCGCTTTAGGGACCCGGTGGTGGTGGAGTCCCTCAAGGCCCAGGCCCACGGGGGGATGGACATCGGGGGCGTCCTCATCGGCATGCACCTCCGCCCCGTGGCCGTGCCCCTGAGGCTTTCCCTGCGGAAGATCGGCGAGGCGGTGCTCCTCGCCGCCAAAACCCGGCCCAAGCTGGTGGGCGGGGCCCGGGCGGTCTACACCCGGGAGGAGATGCTCAAGAAGCTGGAAGAATTTCTTCCAAAACCTCCCTGAACATGGCGGCCACCCCCAGGGCCTCGTAGCGGTCGTAGGCCCCCATGAGGGAGAGGCGGAAGATCCTGCCCTTCAAGGGCCCCTGCCCCCCGGCGATGACCGCGCCCCTCCTGGCGAAGGCCTCCTTCACCCGGGCGTAGGGCACCCCTTCCGGTAGGTAGAAGGCGGCCACCGCGGGGCTTTTCTCCTCGGGGACGGGCCTCAGGCCCCGCTCCTCCCCCACCCCGTAGAGGAGGGCGTTCTGCCAGCCTTGAGGGCGAGGTGCGCCTCCAGGCGGGGAAGCACCTCCTGCAAAACGGCGGCCACCGCCAGGACCAGGTTGATGGCCGGGGTCCAGGCGCTCTCCCCCTCCTTCTGGGCCCTGAGCTCCCGGGCGAGGTCCAGGTAGTAGCCCCTGGGCTTCAGGCGCTCCAGGGCCCGGGGGGCGAGGGCCACGAAGCCGAGGCCCGGAGGGCACATGAGCCCCTTCTGGCTCCCCGAGGCGGCGGCGTCCACGCCCATGGCCTCGAGGGCCACCTCTCCCACGAGGAGGCTCGTCACCATGTCCGCCCCCACGAGGCCCTCGGGGTTTTTCTCCTTGAAGCCCGGGCCAGGGCGGGGAGGTCGGCGAGGGCCCCGGTGGAGGTCTCGGAGTGGACCAAAAGAAGCCCCGCGTACCCCTCCTGGGCCACCTCCTCGGGGCGGGGCACCTTCCCGTAGGGGTAGTCCAGGCGCTTTGCGGCAAGCCCCGCCTCCAGGGCGATCTCGTAGAAGCGCTCGGAGAACTTGCCGTAGACCGGCACCAAGACCCTCTCCCCGGGGGCGAAGAGGTTCTTCACCAGGGCCTCCATGGCCAGGGTGCCGCTTCCCGTGAGGATCAGGACCTCCCCCTCGGTGTGGAAGGCCTCCCTTAGGAGCCCCCGCGCCTTCAGGAACACCTCCCGGGCGGCCTCGGTACGGTGGTGGAGCTGGGGGCGGGAAAGGGCCTCCAGGGCCTTGGGGTGCAGGCGCACAGGTCCTGGGGTGAGGAGCCAGTCCATGGGAGCAGTTTAGCGGAAGACCCCGCCCACCAGGCGCTGGCGCACCCGGCCCGCCAGGAGGAGGAGGCCGAAGACCCCGTGGTCCAGAAGCTGGGCCTCGTGGACCATGGTGAGCTCCAGGTGGGTGGTGGGGTCGTCCACCGGCATCCGCGCCCCCTCGGCGAGGAGGGCCAAGGCCAAGGAGGCCAAAACCAGAAAAAGTACCAGGGCGTTGTCAGGGCTTAGGGTGGGAAGGCCCGCCAGGGAAAACCCCTCCCCCAGAAGGCTGCCGCCCCCAGGCCCAAAAGGGTGCCGGGCTCCGCCAGCGCCGTCACCAGCCCTTCCCGGTAGCTCCCCTGAGCGCCGAAGGCGCTTCCCGCATCCAGGGCCGCCAGCATCAGCCCCAAATTTTCCACGCTGGAATAGGCCAGGGCGGCCTTGAGGTCGTCCTCGGCCAGGCCCCGCACCAGGGCGTACACCGCCCCCCCAAGCCCCAGGCCCAGAAGGACCGGGCCCACCCAACCGGGGGGCGGGCCAAACCAGTAAGCAGATTGGTAAAGCCCCAGAAGGCCCAGTTTGGTCATGGCCCCGGAAAGAAGGGCGGAAACCGGGCTGATGGCCACGGGGTGAGCCCGGGGAAGCCAACCGTGGAAAGGGAAAAGGGCGGCCTTTACCCCGAACCCCAAGAGCAACCCTAACCAAAGAAGGTCCTCGCCCACATGCCCCTGGCCGAGAAAGGCCAGGTAAAGGCCCGCGCCCGAAAGCCGGCTGGCAAGGAAGAAGGCCTGGGCTCCCGGCAGGCCTTGGCCCCCTCGAGGGCGATGAGCGCGTAGCCCAAAAGGGCCATGCCTTCCCAAAGGAAGAGGAAGGCGTAACCCGGGGGCACCAGGGCCACCCCGGCCATGGCTCCCAGGAAAAGGGGCACGAGCAAGGCGTAGGCCCGCCCGTGGAGGGCGTGGTGGCCCAGGTACTCGGGGAGGTAGGGGGCCACGCCCAGGGTGAGAAGCCCAAGGAGCAAGAGGTAAAAGGCCCC
>BBBN01000001.1 GCA_001311585.1 Thermus sp. JCM 17653 | reverse complement strand
GCCCCCCCGCCACCTCCTGGAGACCTCCATGGAGGCGGTCATCTACCACTTCAAGCACTACACCGAGGCTTCCACCCCCCTAAGGGGGAGGTCTACGTGCCCACGGAGTCAGCCCGGGGGGAGCTCGGCTACTACATCGTCTCCGACGGAGGCTCCATGCCCTACCGGGTCAAGGTGCGGGCGCCGAGCTTCGTCAACCTGCAAAGCCTCCCCTACGCCTGCAAGGGGGAGCAGGTCCCCGACATGGTGGCCATCATCGCCAGCCTGGACCCCGTGATGGGGGACGTGGACCGCTAGGAGGGAAGATGGGGTTCTTTGACGACAAAGAGGACTTCTTGGAGGAGACCTTCGCCAAGTACCCGCCCGAAGGGCGCCGCGCCGCCATCATGCCCCTTCTTAGGCGGGTGCAGCAGGAGGAGGGCTGGATCCGGCCCGAGCGCATAGAGGAGATCGCCCGCCTCGTGGGCACCACCCCCACGGAGGTCATGGGGGTGGCGAGCTTCTACTCCTACTACCAGTTCGTGCCCACCGGCAGATACCACCTCCAGGTCTGCGCCACCTTAAGCTGCAAGCTCGCCGGGGCGGACGAGCTTTGGGACTACCTCACCGAGACCTTGGGCATCGGCCCCGGGGAGGTGACCCCGGACGGGCTTTTCAGCGTGCAGAAGGTGGAGTGCCTGGGAAGTTGCCACACCGCCCCCGTGATTCAGGTGAACGACGAGCCTACGTGGAGTGCGTGACCCGGGCGAGGCTTACGGCCCTCCTCCAGGGCCTAAAGGCGGGGAAGCGGCTTGAGGAGATTGAGCTTCCCGGCAAGTGCGGCCACCACGTGCACGAGGTGGAGGTATGACCGGACCCATTCTTTCCGGACTGGACCCGAGGTTCCAGAGGACCCTCTACGCCCACGTGGGGAAGGAGGGGTCCTGGACCCTGGACTACTACCTCCGGCACGGGGGGTACGAGACGGCGAAGCGGGTGCTCAAGGAGAAGACCCCGGAGGAGGTCATCGAGGAGGTGAAGCGCTCCGGGCTACGGGGCCGGGGCGGGGCGGGCTTCCCCACGGGGCTCAAGTGGAGCTTCATGCCCAAGGACGGGAAGCAGCACTACCTCATCTGCAACGCCGACGAGTCCGAGCCCGGGAGCTTCAAGGACCGCTACATCCTGGAGGACGTCCCCCACCTCCTCCTGGAGGGCATGATCCTCGCGGGATACGCCATCGGGGCCACGGTGGGGTACATCTACGTCCGGGGGGAGTACCGCCGGGCGGCGGACAGGCTGGAGCAGGCCATCAAGGAGGCCCGGGCCCGGGGCTACCTGGGGAAGAACCTCTTCGGCACGGACTTTTCCTTTGACGTTCACGTCCACCGGGGGGCCGGGGCCTACATCTGCGGGGAGGAGACCGCCCTCATGAACTCCCTGGAGGCTTAAGGGCCAACCCCCGCCTCAAGCCCCCCTTCCCCGCCCAGTCGGGCCTCTGGGGCAAGCCCACCACCATCAATAACGTGGAGACCCTGGCCTCCGTGGTGCCCATCCTGGAACGGGGTGCCGACTGGTTCGCCAGCATGGGCACGGAGGGGTCCAAGGGGATGAAGCTCTACCAGGTCTCGGGGCCGGTGAAGCGCCCCGGGGTGTACGAGCTCCCCATGGGCACCACCTTCCGCGAGCTCATCTACGAGTGGGCGGGCGGGCCTTTGGAACCCATCCAGGCCATCATCCCCGGGGGGTCCTCCACCCCGCCTTTGCCCTTCACCGAGGAGGTCCTGGACACCCCCATGAGCTACGAGCACCTCCAGGCCCAGGGCTCCATGCTGGGGACGGGGGGCGTGATCCTCATCCCCGAGCGGGTGAGCATGGTGGACGCCATGTGGAACGTCACCCGCTTCTACGCCCACGAGTCCTGCGGCAAGTGCACCCCTTGCCGCGAGGGCGTGGCGGGGTTCATGGTGAACCTCTTCGCCAAGATCGGCACCGGCCAGGGGGAGGAAAAGGACGTGGAGAACCTGGAAGCCCTCCTCCCCCTCATCGAAGGCCGGAGCTTCTGCCCCTTGGCGGACGCGGCGGTGTGGCCGGTGAAGGGCTCCTTGAAGCACTTCAAGGACCAGTACCTGGCCCTGGCGCGGGAGAAGCGCCCCGTGCCCAGGCCTTCCCTTTGGAGGTGACATGGTAAGGGTCAAGGTGAACGACCGCACGGTGGAGGTGCCCCCGGGGACGAGCGTCATGGACGCGGTCTTCCACGCGGGGTACGACGTTCCCCTCTTTTGCTCGGAAAAGCACCTCTCCCCCATCGGGGCCTGCCGCATGTGCCTGGTCAGGATCGGCCTCCCCAAAAAAAGGCCCCGACGGGAAGCCTCTCCTCAACGAAAGGGGCGAGCCCGAGATCCAGTGGCAACCCAAGCTCGCCGCAAGCTGCGTCACCGCCGTGGCGGACGGGATGGTGGTGGACACCCTCTCGGACGCCGTGCGGGAGGCCCAGGCGGGATGGTGGAGTTCACCCTCCTCAACCACCCCCTGGACTGCCCCACCTGCGACAAGGGTGGGGCCTGCGAGCTCCAGGACCGCACCGTGGAGTACGGGCTCTACGAGAAGTACTACCAGAAGGACCCCCTTTCCTTGCCCGTCTACACCCGCTTTGAGTTCACCCGCCGCCACGTGGACAAGCACCACCCCCTCTCCCCCTTCGTCATCCTGGACCGGGAACGGTGCATCCACTGCAAGCGGTGCGTGCGCTACTTTGAGGAGGTCCCCGGGGACGAGGTCCTGGACTTCATTGAGCGGGGGGTGCACACCTTCATCGGCACCCTGGACTTCGGCCTCCCCTCGGGCTTCTCCGGAAACATCACCGACATCTGCCCGGTGGGGGCCCTTCTGGACCTCACTGCCCGCTTCCGCGCCCGGAACTGGGAGATGGAGGAGACCCCCACCCATTGCGCCCTCTGCCCCGTGGGGTGCGGGATCACCGCCGACACCCGTAGCGGCGAGCTTCTCAGGGTGCGGGCCCGTGAGGTCCCCGAGGTCAACGAGATCTGGCTTTGCGACGCGGGCCGCTTCGGGCACGAGTGGGCGGACCAGGACCGCCTCAAGACCCCCCTGGTGCGGAAAGAAGGAAGCTCGTGGAGGCCACCTGGGAGGAGGCCCTCCAGGCCCTGAAGGAGGGGCTTAAGGAGGCGAGGGGCGAGGAGGTGGGGCTTTACCTAGCCCACGACGCCACCCTCGAGGAGGGCCTCATGGCCTCCGAGCTCGCCAAGGCCCTGAAGACCCCCCACCTGGACTTCCAAGGCCGCACCGCCGCCCCGGCGAGCCTCTTCCCGGCGGCCACCCTGGAGGACCTCCTCCAGGCGGACTTCGCCCTGGTCCTCGGCGACCCCACGGAGGAGGCCCCCATCCTCCACCTGAGGCTTTCCGAGTTCGTGCGGGGCCTCAAGCCCCCCCACCGCTTCGCCCACGGCACCCCCTTCGCCGACCTCTCCATCAAGGAGAGGATGCCCCGCCGCACGGACAAGATGGCCCTCTTCGCTCCGTACCGCGCCCCCCTCATGAAGTGGGCCGCCCTCCACGAGGTCCACCGCCCCGGTGAAGAGCGGGAGCTCCTCCTCGCCCTCCTCGGGGACAAGGAGGGAAGCGAAATGGTGGCCCGGGCGAGGGAGGCCTGGGAGAAGGCGCAAAGCCCGGTGCTCCTCCTCGGGGCCTCGGTTCTCCAGGACACCGTGGCCGCCGAGAGGGCCCGGCTTCTCGCCGAGCGCAAGGGGGCCAAGGTCCTCGCCATGACCCCGGCGGCCAACGCCCGGGGCCTCGAGGCCATGGGGGTCTGGCCGGGGGAGAAGGGGGCCTCCTGGGACGAGCCCGGAGCGCTTTACGCCTACTACGGCTTCGTGCCCCCGGAAGAGGCCCTAAAGGGCAAGCGCTTCGTGGCCTTGCACCTAAGCCACCTCCACCCCCTGGCGGAGCGCTACGCCACGTGGTCTTCCCCGCCCCCACCTTCTACGAGAAGCGGGGGCACCTGGTGAACCTGGAGGGCCGGGTCCTCGCCCTTTCCCCGGCCCCCGTGGAAAACGGGGAGGCGGAGGGCGCCCTCCAGGTCCTGGCCCTTCTGGCCGAGGCCCTGGGGGTGAAGCCCCCCTTCCGCCTCCACCTCGAGGCCGAGCGGGAGCTTAGGTCCCGCAAGGTGCCGGAGGCCATGGGCCTCCTTTCCTTCCGTACCCGGGCCCTGAGACCCAGGCCCCAAGGGGGCGGCTCTACCTCCGGCCCAGCATGTGGAAGGCCCACCAGGCCGTGGGCAAGGCCCAAGAGGCGGCAAGCCCCGAGCTTTGGGCCCACCCGGAGACCGCCAGGTCCGAGGCCCTCCCCGAGGGGGCCCGGGTGGAGGTGGAAACCCCCTTGGGCCGGGTGAAGGCCCGGGTGGTCCACCGGGAGGACCTCCCCAAGGGGTTCCTCTACCTCTCGGGGCTGGGGGCCGTCGCCGGGCGCCTCTTGGAAGGCCGGGTTCTGGTTCCCGCAGGAGGTGAAGCGTGAACTACCCCCTGGACCCCTATTGGATGGTGGCCTTGAAGGCCCTCCTGGTGGTGGTGGGCCTCCTCACCGCCTTCGCTTCATGACCCTCATTGAGAGGAGGCTCCTCGCCCGCTTCCAGATCCGCCTGGGGCCCAACCGGGTGGGGCCTTGGGGCCTCTTCCAGCCCATCGCCGACGCATCAAGAGCATCTTCAAGGAAGACCTGGTGGTGGAGCGGGCCGACAAGACCCTCTTCGTGCTGGCCCCCCTCATCGGCGTGGTCTTCGCCCTTCTGGCCTTCGGGGCCATCCCCTTCGGCCCGCCGGGGAGCTTCTTCGGCTACCAACCTTGGGTGCTGAACCTGGACCTGGGCCTCCTCTACCTCTTCGCCGTGAGCGAGATGGCCATCTACGGCATCTTCCTGGCAGGCTGGGCCTCGGGAAGCAAGTACAGCCTCCTAGGGTCCCTTCGCTCCTCGCGAGCCTCATCTCCTACGAGCTTGGCCTCGGCATCGCCCTCCTCTCCCCGGTGCTCCTGGTGGGGAGCCTCAACCTGAACGACATCGTGAACTGGCAGAAGGAAAACGGCTGGCTCTTCCTCTACGCCTTCCCCGCCTTCCTGATCTACGCCATCGCCGCCCTGGCCGAGGCCGCCCGCACCCCCTTTGACCTCCCCGAGGCGGAGCAGGAGCTGGTGGGGGGCTACCACACCGAGTACAGCTCCATCAAGTGGGCCCTCTTCCAGATGACCGAGTACATCCACTTCATCACCGCCAGCGCCCTCATCCCCACCCTCTTCCTGGGGGGCTGGACCATGCCCGTCCTCGAGGTCCCCTACCTCTGGATGTTCCTCAAAATCGCCTTCTTCCTCTTCCTCTTCATCTGGATCCGGGCCACCTGGTTCCGGCTCCGCTACGACCAGCTCCTCCGCTTCGGCTGGGGCTTCCTCTTCCCGGTGGCCCTCCTCTGGTTCCTCGTCACCGCCCTCGTGGTGGCCCTGGACCTCCCCAGGACCTACCTCCTCTACCTCTCCGCCCTGAGCTTCCTGGGGCTTCTCGGAGCGGTCCTCTACTCCCCTAAGCCCGCCCGCAAAGGAGGTGGCGCATGACCCTCAAAGCCCTCGCCCAAAGCCTCGGCATCACCCTGAAGTACCTTTTCTCCAAGCCGGTAACCGTCCCCTACCCCGAGGCCCCCGTGGCCCTCAAGCCCCGCTTCCACGGGCGGCACGTCCTCACCCGGCACCCGAACGGCCTAGAGAAGTGCATCGGCTGCTCCCTCTGCGCCGCCGCCTGCCCCGCCTACGCCATCTACGTGGAGCCGGCGGAGAACGACCCGGAAAACCCGGTCTCGGCGGGGGAGCGGTACGCCAAGGTCTACGAGATCAACATGCTCCGGTGCATCTTCTGCGGCCTCTGCGAGGAGGCCTGCCCCACGGGGGCCATCGTCTTGGGGTACGACTTTGAGATGGCGGACTACCAGTACTCCGACCTCGTCTACGGCAAGGAGGACATGCTGGTGGACGTGGTGGGCACCAAGCCCCAGCGCCGGGAGGCCAAGATCACCGGCAAGGCGGTCAAGCCCGGCTACGTGGTGCCCTACGTCCGCCCCGAGCTGGAGGGCTTCCAAGCCCCCACGGAAAGGAGGAAGCCGTGAGCCTCCTAGAAGGCCTAGCGGTGGCCCTGCTCCTCGCAAGCGGGATGCTGGTGGTCACCCTTAGGAACGCCATCACGCCGCCTTGGCCTCATCCTGAACTTTCTGGTCCTTGCCGGGGTCTACATCGCCCTGGACGCCCGCTTCCTGGCTTCATTCAGATCATCGTCTACGCCGGGGCCATCGTGGTCCTCTTCCTCTTCGTCATCATGCTCCTCTTCGCCGCCCAGGGGGAGGTGGGCTTTGACCCCCTGGTGCGCTCCAAGCCCCTGGCGGCCCTCCTCGCCTTAGGGGTGGCGGGGATGCTCCTTTCGGGGCTTTGGGGCCTGAACCTCGCCTTCACCCAGGACCTTAAGGGCGGGCTTCCCCAGGCCTTGGGGCCCCTCCTCTACGGGGATTGGCTTTTTGTGCTCCTGGCCGTGGGCTTCCTCCTCATGGCCGCCACGGTGGTGGCCGTGGCCCTGGTCCAGCCTTCCCGTCCCTTGGACGCCCTTCCCCGGGAAGAGCGGGAAAAGGAGGTGGCGCGGTGAGCTTCCTCTTGGCCTCCGCCCTCCTCTTCGCCCTCGGGGTCTACGGGGTTCTTACCCGGAGGACCGCCATCTTGGTCTTCCTCTCCATAGAGCTCATGCTCAACGCCGCCAACCTCTCCTTGGTGGGCTTCGCCCGGGCCTTTGGGCTCGAGGGCCAGGTGGCCGCCCTCGTGGTCATCGCCATCGCCGCCGCGAGGTGGCCGTGGGCCTGGGGCTCATCGTGGCCATCTTCCGCCACCGGGAAAGCACCGCGGTGGACGACCTCTCCGAGCTTAGGGGGTGAACATGGCGCTCCTTTTCACCATCCTCCTGCCCCTCTTGGGCTTCGCCCTCCTGGGGCTTTTCGGCAAAAGGATGCGGGAACCCCTCCCCGGGGTCCTGGCCTCGGGCCTCGTCCTCGCCTCCTTGCTCCTAGGGGTGGGGCTTCTCCTCTCGGGCGGGGCCCGTTTTGAAGCGGAGTGGCTTCCCGGCATCCCCTTCAGCCTCCTTCTGGACAACCTCTCCGGCTTCATGCTCCTCATCGTCACCGGGGTGGGCTTCCTCATCCACGTCTACGCCATAGGCTACATGGGGGGGGACCCCGGCTACAGCCGCTTCTTCGCCTACTTCAACCTCTTCATCGCCATGATGCTCACCCTGGTCCTGGCCGACAGCTACCCGGTGATGTTCATCGGCTGGGAGGGGGTGGGCCTGGCGAGCTTCCTCCTCATCGGCTTCTGGTACAAGAACGCCCAGTACGCCGATAGCGCCCGCAAGGCCTTCATCGTGAACCGCATCGGCGACCTGGGCTTCATGCTGGGCATGGCCATCCTCTGGGCCCTCTACGGCACCCTCTCCATCGGCGAGCTCAAAGAGGCCCTGGAAGGCCCCCTGAAGAACCCCAGCCTCCTGGCCCTGGCGGGCTTCCTCCTCTTCCTGGGAGCGGTGGGGAAAAGCGCCCAGGTACCCCTCATGGTCTGGCTCCCCGACGCCATGGCCGGCCCCACCCCCGTCTCCGCCCTGATCCACGCGGCCACCATGGTGACGGCGGGGGTCTACCTCATCGCCCGGAGCTCTTTCCTCTACAGCGCCCTTCCCGACGTCTCCTACGCCATCGCCGTGATGGGGCTCCTCACCGCGGCCTACGGGGCCCTTTCCGCCTTCGGCCAAAACGATATCAAGAAGATCGTCGCCTACTCCACCATCAGCCAGCTCGGGTACATGTTCCTGGCGGCGGGGGTGGGAGCCTATTGGGCCGCCCTCTTCCACGTCTTCACCCACGCCTTCTTCAAGGCCCTCCTCTTCCTGGCCTCGGGGAGTGTGATCCACGCCCTGGGGGGCGAGCAGGACGTGCGCAAGATGGGGGGGCTTTGGAAGCACCTCCCCCAAACCCGCTACCACGCCCTCATCGGGGCCTTGGCCTTGGGCGGCCTCCCCTTCCTCTCGGGCTTCTTCTCCAAAGACGCCATCCTCGCCGCCACCCTCACCTACCCTTCGGGGGGGTGGGGTTCTACGTGGGGCGCTCCTGGTGGCGGCTCTCACCGCCATGTACGCCATGCGCTGGTTCGTCCTGGTCTTCCTGGGGGAGGAAAGGGGCCACCACCACCCCCACGAGGCCCCGGCGGTGATGCTCTGGCCCAACCACCTCCTGGCCTTAGGGGCGGTCCTCGCCGGCTACCTGGCCCTGCCCCACCCCCTGCCCAACCTCCTGGAGCCTTTCCTGAAGCCGGCCTTGGCGGAGGTGGAAGCCCACCACCTCTCCCCGGGGGCGGAGTGGGGCCTCCTCGCCCTCTCGGCGGCGGTGGCGGTCTTTGGGCTCTGGTTCGGCTACACCTTCTTCCAAAGGAAAGCCCTGCCCGCCTGGTACCTGGCCTTTGAGGCCTGGAGCCGGGAGGGCTTTTACGTGGACCAGATCTACAACGCCCTCCTGGTCAACCCCTTGAAGGCCCTGGCCGAAGCCCTCTTCTATGGGGACCGGGGCCTCCTAAGCGGCTACTTCGGCCTAGGCGGGGCAGCGCGGAATCTAGGGCAGGGCCTCGCCCGCTTGCAAACCGGCTACCTCAGGCTTTACGCCCTGCTCTTCGTGCTGGGCGCCTTGGTGCTTCTGGGGGTGATGCGGTGGTAGTCTTGGCGATCTTTTTACCCATCCTCTTGGGGGTTCTCCTCCTCCTGGGCCTGCCTCGAGGCCTGGGACTTCTGGGAGCGGGGCTTTCCCTGCTCCTCCACCTCTACCTCTTTCTGACCCACCCGGGCGGGGTGGCCCACGCCTTCCAAGCCCCCCTCCTCCCCGGGGCGGGGGTGTACTGGGCCTTCGGTCTGGACGGGCTTTCCGCGCTTTTCTTCCTCACCATCGCCCTCACCGTCTTCCTGGGGGCCCTGGCGGCGAGGGTGGAGGGGCGTTTCCTGGGCCTCGCCCTCCTCATGGAGGGGCTCCTCTTAGGCCTCTTCGCCGCTCAGGACCTGGTGGTCTTCTACCTCTTCTTTGAGGCCGCCCTAATCCCCGCCCTCCTCATGCTCCTCCTCCACGGGGGGGAAGGGCGCCTCCGGGCCCTTTACACCTTCCTTCTCTTCACCCTGGCCGGGAGCCTGCCCATGCTGGCGGCCATCCTGGCGGCGAAGGCCCTGGGGGGGAGCCCGAGCTTCCTCCTCCAAGACCTCCTGGCCCACCCCGTCCAGGGACCGGCCGCCTTCTGGGTGTTTTTGGGCTTCGCCCTGGCCTTCGCCATCAAGACGCCCCTCTTCCCTCTCCACGCCTGGCTCCCCCTCTTCCACCAGGAGAACCACCCCTCGGGCCTCGCGGACGCCCTCGGCACCCTTTACAAGGTGGGGGTCTTCGCCTTCTTCCGCTACGCCATCCCCCTGGCCCCCGAGGCTTCCGAGAGCTCCAGGGCCTCCTCCTCTTCCTCGCCGCCCTCTCCGCCCTCTACGGGGCCTGGGTGGCCTTCGCCGCCAAGGACTTCAAGACCCTCCTGGCCTACGCCGGGGTTTCCCACATGGGGGTGGCGGCTTGGGGGTCTTCTCGGGCACGCCGGAGGGGGCCTTAGGGGGCCTTTACCTCCTTGCGGCCAGCGGCGTCTACACCGGGGGGCTCTTCCTCCTTGCGGGAAGGCTCTACGAGCGGACGGGCACCCTGGAGATCGGGCGCTACCGCGGCCTGGCCCAGAGCGCCCCGGGCCTGGCCGCCCTCTCCCTTTTCCTCTTCCTCGCCATGGTGGGGCTTCCTGGGCTTTCCGGCTTCCCCGGGGAGTTCTTGACCCTCCTCGGGACCTACAAGGCCAGTCCCTGGCTCGCCGCTTTGGCCTTCCTCTCGGTGATCGCCTCCGCGGCCTACGCCCTCACCGCCTTCCAGAAGGCCTTCTGGGAAGCGGAGGTCCGGCCCGTGGAGGACCTGAAGGCCGGAGAGTGGGGCTTCGCCCTCCTCGTGGTGGCGGCCTTGATCCTCATGGGGGTTTTCCCCGGGTACTTCCTCCAGGGCCTTAGGCCCCTGGCGGAGGCCTTCGCCAAGATCCTCGGAGGTGGCGCATGACCCTCTTGGTCTTCGCCCTGTTCTCGGTGGCCCTCACCCTCCTGGGTTTCTTCGTGTCCGCGGCCCTCTTCAAGCGGCTCACCATCCTGGGCTTAAGCCTTGCCCTCCTCTCCCTCCTCGCCACCTGGGGGAGGCCCTTCGCCTTTGGGCCCTACCAGGTGGACGGCCTCTCCCAGACCTTCACCCTCCTGGCCCTCCTGGGGGCTTTGTGGACGGTGGGCCTGGTGCGAAGCGGGCGGTTTGAGTTTTACCTCCTGGTGCTCTACGCCGCCTTGGGGATGCACCTCCTGGCCTCCACCAGGAACCTCATCCTGATGCTGGTGGCCCTGGAGGCCCTCTCCCTCCCCCTCTACGCCCTGGCCACCTGGAGGAGGGGGCAGGGCCTCGAGGCCGCCCTCAAGTACTTCCTCCTGGGCGCCTTGGCCGCCGCCTTCTTCCTCTACGGGGCGGCTTTGCACTACGGGGCCACGGGAAGCCTCCTGGCGGGCACCCCCGGGGAGGGGCCCCTCTACGCCCTGGCCCTGGGCCTCCTCCTGGTGGGACTGGGATTTAAGGTGGCCCTCGCCCCCTTCCACTTCTGGACCCCCGATGTCTACCAGGGAAGCCCCACCCCGGTGGTCCTCTTCATGGCCACCTCGGTGAAGGCCGCGGCCTTCGCCGCCCTTCTCCGGGTGGTGGCCCCTGGGGCCCCCGACGCTTGGCCCTCCTCATCGCCCTTTCCGTGGTGGTGGGGAACCTGGCCGCCTTGGTCCACGAACGAAACCACAAAGCTTCTCGCCTACAGCTCCATCGCCCACGCCGGTACATGGCCCTGGCCCTCTATACCGGGAACGCCCAGGCCCTGGCTTCTACCTCCTCACCTACGTCCTGGCCACCGGCCTGGCCTTCGCCGTGCTCTCGGAGCTCTCCCCTGACCAGGTCCCCCTGGAGGCCCTCCGGGGGCTCTTCCACCGGGATCCCCTGCTGGGCCTGGCCCTCTTTCTGGCCGCCCTTTCCCTCCTGGGCCTCCCGCCCCTGGCGGGCTTCTGGGGCAAGTACCTGGTCTTCACCGAAGCCGCCAAGGCGGGGCAGTGGGGGCTTCTGGTCCTGGCCCTGGTCACCAGCGCGGTAAGCGCCTACTACTACCTGGCCCTGGGGCTTGCCGTCTTCGGGCGGGGAGAGGCCGAGGCCAGGCCCCGCCCCCTGGCCCGGAGCGTGGCCCTCCTGGCGGCCTTGGTCCTCCTCCTTCTGGGCCTCTTGCCGGGAAGCGTTCTTCCCGCGTTGGCGGCGGGGCGGTAAGGCCACCCCATGCTGGCCTGGGCCTGCACGGGGCGGTATTAGAGGATCCGCTTCCCGAGGAGGCTCAAGGCAAGCCCCACCATCATCTCCGCCGTGCGGTTCTTCTCGTCCAGGATGGGGTTCACCTCCACCAGGTCCAGGCTTCGCACCCGCCCCGACTGGGCCAGCACCTCCATGAGGAGGTGGGCCTCCCGGTAGGTGAGCCCCCCGGGCACCGGGGTGCCCACCCCCGGGGCCAGGGTGGGGTCCAGGACATCGGCGTCCAGGGAAACGTGCAGGGGAAGCCCCTCGAGGTAGGCCAGGGCCTCCTCGGCGATGCGGGCGATCCCCAGGCGGTCCACCTCGTGCATGGCGTACACCCGGACCCCCATCTCCTTAAGGAGGCGCTTCTCCCCCGGATCCAGGCTCCGCACCCCGATGAGCACCACGTCTTCTGGGTTCACCGCCCGGAAGGCTTCGGTGAGCCGCGGGTGGCCAAGGCCGCAAAGCACCGCCAAGGGCATGCCGTGGATGTTGCCCGAGGGGCTGGTCTCGGGGGTGTTGAAGTCGGCGTGGGCGTCCACCCAGATGACCCCCGTCCGCCCCCTGGCCACCCCGGAGACCGAGCCCATGGAAAGGGAGTGGTCCCCCCCGAGGAGGATGGGGAACACCCCCTCGGGCAACGCCTTAAGCCGGTCTTGGAGCTCCTGGGCCGCTTGGCGGATCTCCTCCAGGTAGGGCCCCCTTTTTTTCCCGCAGTCTCGGCCAGGGGAACCCGCACGTCCCCCAGGTCCTCCACGAAAAGCCCCAGGGCCTCCAGCCCCTCCAGAAGCCGGGCGTAGCGCAGGGCAGAAGGCCCCATGTCCACGCCGCGCCTTCCCGCCCCAAGGTCCATGGGTATGCCCAAGACGGCCACGCGCTCCATGGGCCTGAGGGTAGCAAAAAGCCCTATGCGTTGCTCGGGAAGTTTATGCCTAGGAAAACGGGGGCCTCCGCGCTATACTTGTAAGGATGGATCACGGCAAGGTGGTGAGCATTAACCTGGCCAGGCTTTTGAAGGAAGGGGGCACCGCCCGCGCCTCGGGGGTGGTGGAGGAGGCCTTCCAGGTGGGGGAGGAGCGGTTCCCCCTAGCCAAGGACGCCACCTGGAAGGTGGCCGTTTCCTCCGTGGGGGGGAACGAGTACTGGCTTTCCGGAGAGGTGGAAGGGGTGGTGTACATGGAGTGCCGCCGTTGCCTCAAGCCCACCCCCACCCACGTGCAGGCCCACTTCCAGCACATGCTCCGCTACGAGCCGGGCCTTCCCGAGGTGGTCTTCCACGAGGAGGACGAGGACGAGTATTACGCCTTCGGCGAGCCCGACCTGGATCTTCTGCCCTTTCTCACCGAGGCCTTCGTCACGGAGATGCCCTTCACCGTGCTCTGCGAGGAAGGGTGCAAGGGGCTTTGCCCGGTGTGCGGGGCCGACCGCAACCTGGTGGACTGCGGCCACGAGGTGGAGACCCCCCATCCCCTCCTGGCCCTCAAGAACCTCCTTCCCGAACTCTAGCCCTTCTGCTATACTGCCAAGGGTTTAGCGGGGCCCAAGGCCCCGCGCGGAGGATGGGAGATGGCCAAGCACCCAGTACCCAAGAAGAAGACCTCTAAGGCGCGGCGCGATGCCCGCAGGAGCCACCACGCCCTCACCCCCCCCACCCTGGTCCCCTGCCCGGAGTGCAAGGCGATGAGGCCCCCCCACACCGTCTGCCCAGAGTGCGGCTACTACGACGGGCGGAAGGTTCTGGAGGTCTGATACCACCCCATGCTGGCCCAAGCCAGCATGGAGGGCCCGGTAAAAAAAGGCCCACAAGGCTTCCACGCCCCGGCTTCGGCGGAAGGTTCACCCTATTCCGAGGGCCCGGCCCCCGGGGCTTTCCCTTTTTCCGGCCCGCTAGGTATAGTGGGGCCCATGACGGGAGGTCAGGCATGAGCGGCATCCTGGCCCTGGGGGCTTACGTTCCCCAGAGGGTCATGAAAAACGAGGAGTTTGAGGCCTACCTGGACACCTCCGACGAGTGGATCGTGACCCGCACCGGGATCAAGGAAAGGCGCATCGCCGCAGAGGACGAGTACACCTCGGACCTGGCCTTTAAGGCGGTGGAGGACCTCCAAAGGAGGCACCCCGGTGCCCTGGAAGGGGTGGACGCGTCATCGTGGCCACCAACACCCCGGACGCCCTCTTCCCCGACACCGCCGCCCTGGTGCAGGCCCGCTTCGGCCTTCAGGCCTTCGCCTACGACCTCCTGGCGGGCTGCCCCGGGTGGATCTACGCCCTGGCCCAGGCCCACGCCCTGGTGGAGGCGGGCCTGGCCCGGAAGGTGCTCGCCGTGGGAGCGGAGGCCCTTTCCAAGATCCTGGACTGGAACGACCGCGCCACCGCCGTTCTCTTCGGCGATGGGGGCGGGGCTGCGGTGGTGGGCAGGGTGCGGGAGGGGTACGGCTTCCGGTCCTTCGTCCTAGGGGCGGACGGCACCGGGGCCAAGGAGCTCTTCCACGCCTGCGTGGCCCCGAGGCTTCCCGACGGCACCTCCATGCAAAACCGCCTCCACATGAACGGGCGGGAGGTCTTCAAGTTCGCCGTGCGGGTGATGAACACCGCCACCCTCGAGGCCATAGAGAAGGCGGGCCTCACCCCCGAGGACATCCGGCTCTTCGTCCCCCACCAGGCGAACCTCAGGATCATCGACGCCGCCCGGGAGCGCCTGGGCCTGCCCTGGGAAAGGGTGGCGGTGAACGTGGACCGCTACGGGAACACCTCCACGGCCTCCATCCCCCTGGCCCTCAAGGAGGCGGTGGACGCGGGGCGGATCCGGGAGGGGGACCACGTCCTTCTGGTCTCCTTCGGGGCAGGGCTCACCTGGGCCGCCGCCGTCCTCACCTGGGGGGTGCCTGATGTACGCCGCCCTCTTCCCCGGGCAGGGCTCCCACCGGATAGGGATGGGCAGGGCCCTCTACGAGGCCTCCCCCGCCGCCAAGGAGGTCCTGGACCGGGCCGAAGCCGCCCTCCCCGGCCTCCTCGAGCTCATGTGGGAGGGCCCCGAGGAGGCCCTCACCCTCACGGAGAACCAGCAGCCGCCCTCCTCGCCACAGGCTACGCCGCCTACCGGGCCTTCCTGGAGGCGGGCGGGGAGCCCCCAGCCCTGGCCGCCGGCCACTCCTTAGGGGAGTGGACGGCCCACGTGGCCGCGGGCACCCTGGAGCTGGAAGAGGCCCTAAGGCTCGTGCGCCTAAGGGGGCGGTACGTGCAGGAGGCCGTCCCCGTGGGGGAAGGGGCCATGGCCGCGGTGCTGAAGCTTCCCCTGGAGGAGATCCAAAGGGCCTTGGAGGGCCTCGAGGGGGTGGAGATCGCCAACCTCAACGCCCCGGAGCAGACGGTGATCTCGGGGCGGAAGGAGGCGGTGGAGCGGGCAGCGGAAAGGCTCAAGGAGAGGCGGGCCCGGGTGGTCTTCCTCCCCGTTTCCGCTCCCTTCCATTCCTCCCTTATGGCCAAGGCCCAAGAAAGGCTCGCCCAAGACCTGGCCCAGGTCGCCCTCAGAAAACCCCGCTTTCCCGTGTACTCCAACGTGACGGCGAGGCCCGAGGAGGACCCGGAGAGGATCCGGGAACTCCTCCTGGAGCAGATCACCGCCCCGGTGCGCTGGGTGGAGATCCTCAAGGACATGGAGGCCAAGGGGCTAAGGCGCTTTTTGGAGTTCGGAAGCGGGGAGGTGCTCAAAGGCCTCGTCCTTCGCACCCTGACGGAGGCCGAGGCCTTGAGCGTCCAGGACCCGGATAGCCTAAGGAAGGCCTTGGAGGTGGCGCATGCGTAAAGCTCATCACCGGAGCCAGCCGCGGCATCGGGCGGGCCATCGCCTTAAGGCTTGCGGAGGACGGCTTCGCCCTGGCCATCCACTACGGCCAAAACCGGGAGAAGGCCCTGGAGGTGGCGGAGGAAGCGAGGAAGCGGGGAAGCCCCCTGGTGGCGGTCCTCGAGGCCAACCTGCTGGAGGCCGAGGCGGCCACGGCCCTGGTCCACCAGCCGCCGAGGTCCTGGGGGGCTTGGACACCCTGGTGAACAACGCCGGGATCACCCGGGACACCCTCCTGGTGCGCATGAAGGACGAGGACTGGGAGGCGGTCCTCGAGGCCAACCTCTCCGCCGTCTTTCGCACCACAAGGGAGGCGGTGAAGCTCATGATGAAGGCCCGCTTCGGGCGCATCGTGAACATCACCAGCGTGGTGGGGATCCTGGGCAACCCGGGCCAGGCCAACTACGTGGCCTCCAAGGCGGGGCTCATCGGCTTCACCCGGGCGGTGGCCAGGGAGTACGCCCAAAGGGGCATCACGGTGAACGCCGTGGCCCCGGGGTTCATCCAAACGGAGATGACGGAGAGGCTTCCCCAGGAGGTCAAGGAGGCCTACCTGAAAGAGATCCCCGCCGGGCGCTTCGGCCGCCCGGAGGAGGTGGCCGAGGCCGTGGCCTTCCTCGTCTCGGAGAAGGCGGGCTACATCAACGGCCAAACCCTCTGCGTGGACGGGGGGCTCACCCCCACTAAAGGGGGTGCTAAAATCCCAAGGGGAGGTTTCCCATGACGGAGCAGGAAATCTTTGAAAAGGTCAAGGCGGTTATCGCGGACAAGCTCCAGGTGGAACCGGGCAAGGTGACCCTCGAGGCCCGCTTCATCGAGGACCTGGGGGCCGACAGCCTGGACACCGTGGAGCTCATCATGGGCCTGGAGGACGAGTTCGGCCTGGAGATCTCCGACGAGGAGGCCGAGAAGATCCGCACCGTCAAGGACGCGGTGGAGTACATCAAGGCCAAGCTGGGCTAGCGGATGGGGAGCAAAGGTGGGGCGCAAGCAGCCCCGCCTTCCCTTTTCTGGGTATACTACCCCCATGCGACGCGTGGTGGTCACCGGCCTAGGCGCCCTCACCCCCATCGGCGTGGGGCAGGAGGCCTTCCACAAAGCCCAGCTTGCGGGCCAAAGCGGGGTCAGGCCCATCACCCGCTTTGACGCCTCGGCCCTCCCGGTGCGCATCGCCGCCGAGGTGGACGTGGACCCCGGGGCCTACCTGGACCGGAAGGAGCTCAGGCGCCTGGACCGCTTCGTCCAATACGCCCTCATCGCCGCCCACCTGGCCCTGGAGGACGCGGGGCTAAGGCCCGAGGACCTGGACCCCGAACGTAGGCACCCTGGTGGGCACGGGCATCGGCGGGATGGAAACCTGGGAGGCCCAGAGCAAGGTCTTCCTGGAGCGGGGCCCGAACCGCATCAGTCCCTTCTTCATCCCCATGATGATCGCCAACATGGCCTCGGCCCACATCGCCATGCGCTACGGCTTCATGGGGCCCTCCTCCACCGCCGTCACCGCCTGCGCCACGGGCTCGGACGCCTGGGAAACGCCATGCGCATGATCCAGCTGGGGGAGGCCGACCTCGTCCTGGCCGGGGGGACGGAGGCCGCCATCACCCCCATGGCCATCGGGGCCTTCGCGGTGATGCGGGCGCTTTCCACCCGGAACGAGGAGCCCACCAAGGCGAGCCGCCCCTTCACCCTAAGCCGGGACGGGTTCGTCATGGGGGAAGGAGCGGGGGTTTTGGTGCTGGAGGAGTACGAGCACGCGAGGAGGCGGGGCGCCCGGATCTACGCCGAGCTCATCGGCTTTGGCCGGAGCGCCGACGCCCACCACATCACCGAGCCCCACCCCGAGGGCCGGGGGGCGGCTTTGGCCATGGAAAGGGCTCTGAAGGACGCGGGGATTCCCAGGGAGGCCGTGGGCTACATCAACGCCCACGGCACCTCCACCCCCGTGGGGGACCGGGCGGAGGTTCTGGCCATCAAGCGGGTCTTCGGGGAGCACGCCAAAAAGCTCATGGTCTCCAGCACCAAGAGCATGATCGGCCACCTCCTGGGGGCGGCGGGGGCGGTGGAGGCCATCGCCACGGTGCAGGCCCTCTACCACGGGGTCATCCCCCCACCATCAACCTCGAGGACCCCGACCCCGAGCTGGACCTGGACTTCGTCCCCGAGCCCCGGGAGGCACGGGTGGACTACGCCCTTTCCAACTCCTTCGCCTTCGGCGGGCAAAACGCCGTCCTCCTCTTCAAAAGGGTCTAGATGCTCTTCCCCCGGGAAAGGCTTCTGGAGCTGGAGGCAGGCCGCCTCGCCCCCTACGCCCAAAAAGCCAAAGACACCCGGGGGCGGTCCATCCCGAGCCCGAGTCCCCCTACCGCACCCCCTACCAGAAGGACCGGGACCGGATCCTCCACACCACCGCCTTCCGCCGCCTGGAATATAAGACCCAGGTCTTCCCCAACTGGGCCGGGGACTACTACCGCACCCGCCTCACCCACACCCTGGAGGTGGCCCAGGTCTCCCGGTCCATCGCCCGCGCCCTAGGCCTCAACGAGGACCTCACCGAGGCCATCGCCCTCTCCCACGACCTGGGCCACCCTCCCTTCGGCCACACCGGGGAGCGGATCCTGGACGAGCTCATGCGGGACCACGGGGGGTTTGAGCACAACGCCCAGGCCCTGCGCATCCTCACCCAGCTGGAGGAGCGCTACCCGGGCTTCAAGGGCCTCAACCTCACCTACGAGGTCCTGGAGGCATCGCCACCCACGAGACCCCTTACAGCCCGGGCTTCAAGCCCCTCTACGAGGGGCAGGGGACCCTCGAGGCCCAGGTGGTGGACCTCTCCGACGCCATCGCCTACGCCGCCCACGACCTGGACGACGGCCTGCGCGCGGGGCTCCTAAGCCCGGGGGAGCTCGCCGAGGTCCCCCTCCTCCAGGTCCTGGCCCGGGAGGAAGGCCTGGACCTGGAAAGGCTTGACGAGCTTGGGCGGAGGGTCCTGGTGCGCCAGCTCTTGGGCTACCTCATCACCGAGGCCATCCTGGCCACCCATCGGCAGGTGGAGGCGGCGGGGGTAGAAAGCGCCGAGGCCGTGCGCCGCCACCCAAGGCGCCTCGCCACCCTTTCCCCCGAGGCGGAGAAGGCCCACCGGGAGCTCAAGGCCTTCCTCATGGAGAGGCTCTACCGCCACCCCGAGGTCTTGAGGGAAAGGCGCAAGGCGGAAACCGTCCTGGAGGAACTCTTTCGCACCTACACCCAAGACCCCCGGCTCCTCCCCAAAGGGGTGCAAAGGCGGCTACCGGAAGAGGGGCTGGAGCGGGCGGTGTGCGACTACCTGGCGGGGATGACCGACCGCTACGCCCTCGAGGCCTACCGTAAGCTCTTTCCCTGAAGGCCTTGGGCCCAGGGGTAAGATGGTGAGGTGAAAACCCTGGACTGGAGTACCCTTTTTGGCCAGCGAGCGGAGCGCCTCCAGGCCTCCACCATCCGCGAGCTCCTCAAGCTCACCCAGCGCCCCGGGATCCTGAGCTTCGCCGGGGGGCTTCCGGCCCCCGAGCTTTTCCCCAAGGAGGAGGCGGCGGAGCTTTCGGCCAGGATCCTCCGGGAAAAAGGGCATGTGGCCCTGCAGTACGGCCCCACCGAGGGTTACCTTCCCTTAAGGGCCTTCGTGGCGGAATGGCTCGGGGTGGCCCCGGAGGAGGTCCTCATCACCACGGGAAGCCAGCAGGGCCTGGACCTTCTCGGCAAGGTCTTCCTGGACGAGGGAAGCCCCCTCCTCCTGGAGGCCCCCAGCTACCTGGGGGCCATCCAGGCCTTCCGGGCCTACGGCCCCCGCTTCCTCACCGTGCCCGCGGGGGAGGCGGGCCCGGACCTAGACGCCCTGGAAGAGGTCCTAAAGCGTGAGCGCCCCCGCTTCCTCTACCTCATCCCCTCTTTCCAGAACCCCACGGGGGGCCTCACGCCCCTTCCCGCCCGGAAGCGGCTTTTAGAGATGGTCATGGAGCGGGGCCTCGTGGTGGTGGAGGACGACGCCTACCGGGAGCTCTACTTCGGGGAGGGGCGGCTCCCAAGCCTCTTTGAGCTCGCCCGGGAGGCGGGCTACCCCGGGGTTATCTACCTCGGGAGCTTCTCCAAGGTCCTCTCCCCCGGGCTCCGCGTGGCCTTCGCCGTGGCCCACCCGGAGGCCCTGCAGAAGCTGGTCCAGGCCAAGCAGGGGGCCGACCTCCACACCCCCATGCTCAACCAGATGCTGGTCCACGAGCTGGTGAAGGAGGGCTTCCCCGAGCGCCTGGAACGGGTGCGCCGGGTCTACCGGGAAAAGGCGGAGGCCATGCTGGAGGCCCTGGACCGGGAGGTGCCCAAGGAGGTGCGCTACACCCGGCCCAAGGGGGGATGTTCGTCTGGATGGAGCTTCCCAAGGGCCTTTCCGCCGAGGCCCTTTTCCAAAGGGCCATCGCCGAGAACGTGGCCTTCGTGCCCGGGGGGCCCTTCTTCGCCCATGGGGGCGGGGAGAACACCCTGAGGCTCTCCTACGCTACCCTGGACCGGGAGGGGATAGAGGAGGGCGTGCGGCGCCTGGGGCGGGCGCTAAAGGGGCTTTTGACCTTGGTCTAGGAAAAGGAGGGGTTCCCGCTCCCTCAGGGCCCCCACGAGGGCGTCAAAAAAAGCCTCTCCCGCCTCCAGGGTGGCCTCGAGGTCCAGGAAGAGGCCAGGGGTCCGACTGTCCACCTCAATAACCCAGTGCCCCTCAATGAGGCCCTGGGCCCACAAGGGAGGCCGCCGCTGGGTCAAGTGGGCCAGCCGCTCCTTAAAGCGGTTGTAGCCCTCCTCCCACTCCTCTCCTCCTGCCTTAGCGGCCTTCCCCCCCGTGCTTTTGCCAAAGGCCCCGTGGTCCAACACCACAGCGTAGCCGATGACCACCTCCGGGTAGAGCATCTGGACAGAGGAAACCTCGCCGAGAAGGTCGTCCAACCGGTTGGGGAGGGAACCTGAGGGATTGCGGAGGACCGACTTGAGGGAGAGAAGGAGGCGGGGCTTCTCCCCTGGGTGCTGGATGCGCCCACCTCCCCCACCGGCGAGGAGGGGGGCGAGCAGGACCACGTCCCAGTCCTTCGCCCGGGCAAAACCCCGGACGCTCACCTCACCCCGGCTTCCTCCCAGAAGGCCTCTAAGGCCCCGGGCCTCCAGCCGGGCAATACAGTAGTCCGCCAAAAGGTCCCAACGCCTCTTGCTCTGGGCTGGCTTTTCCAGCCCTTCCCGAAGCTGCTTCCAAGGCCCGCCGGAGCTCCATCTAGTCCCCCACGACTTCCAACACCTCCCCGGGCACCTCCCGGGCGAAGCGCTCCCGGGCGAGGGCGGCGTAGCCCGGGACGAGCTCCACGCCGAGGGCCCTCCTTCCCCACCTCGCCGCGGCGATGAGGGTGGTCCCGGTCCCGGCGAAGGGGTCTAAGACCACGTCCCCCACGAAGCTGAACATGCGCACCAGGCGCTCGGCGAGCTCCAGGGGGAAGGGCGCGGGGTGCTCCTTGGTGCTCTCCCCGGGGATGTCGTCCCAGATCTGGCGGAAGAAGCGGTGGAAGTCCTCCTTGGGAAGGCGGCTTTTCTCCCGCTGCTCGGGGGTGGGCTTGCGGTAGCCCCCGGGCTTCCGTTGCATGAGTACGTACTCGATCTCCGTCTTGATGATGGCCCCGGGCTCGTAGGGCTTGCCCAGGAAGACGCCCCGGCCTTCCACCTCGAGGCTGGCGTTGGTGTGCTTGTGCCAGATAATGGGGTTCAGGTTGTCAAACCCGAGCTTGCGGCACCGGACCTGGATGTCGGCGTGAAGGGGGAAGACCAGGTGCCGCCCGAAGCGCCTTCTCGCCACGGCCACGTCCCCCACCACGATGACAAGCCTGCCCCCGGGCACGAGGAGGCGGAAGACCTCCCGCCACACCCGGTCCAGCTCGTCCAGGAAGGCCTCGTAGTCCTCTATGTGCCCGAGCTGGCCTGGGGCGTCCTCGTAGCGCTTCAGGGTCCAGTAGGGCGGGGAGGTCACCACCAGGTGGACCGAGGCCTCGGGGAAAGAGGCCAGCACCTCCCGGGCGTCCCCCACGTGGAGGCGGTGGACCGCAAGGGAAGGGCGTTCCTCCCCAAGAAGCGCCCCTTTTGGCTTCGGAAGGAGCTTCATTGCGCCCCAGTATACCCTTCCCGCACCCACCCTTCCGGCCACCTCCCCCCCAGGGCCTCCCAGGCCGCCACCATGTCCCGGGGCACGGGGGCAAGGAACTCCAGAATCCGCCCCGTGCGGGGGTGGGGAAGGCGAAGCTCGTAGGCGTGGAGGGCCTGGCGGGAAATATGGGGCTTTTACGCCCGTAGACCTCGTCCCCCAGGATAGGGGCTTTGAGGTGCTTGAGGTGGACCCGGATCTGGTGGGTGCGCCCCGTGTGGGGCCTGGCCTCCACCAGGGCGTAGGGGCCGGAAACCGCCAGGAGGGCGAAGTCCGTCTCGGCGTAGCGGGGGGCGATGCCCCCACGTGCATCTTGTGCCGTTCCACGGGGTGGCGGCCGATGGGGGCGATGAGGGTACCCTCCCTGGGGTGGCCTTCGGTGAGGGCCAGGTAGCGCTTCATCACCAAGCGGTCGCGGAAGGCCCGGGAGAGGGCCTCGAGGGCCCCCGGGTGCTTGGCCACCACCAAGACGCCGCTGGTGTCCTTGTCCAGGCGGTGGACGATGCCAGGGCGAAAAAGCTCAGGCCGCAAGGCCGAGGCGATGGCCCCCTCCAGGGGAAAGTAGCGGCCTAGAAGGGCGTTCACCACCGTGCCGGTGTAGACCCCAGGGGCGGGGTGGGTGAGGAGGCCCGGAGGCTTGTTGAGAACCAGCATGTCCTCGTCCTCGTAGAGGACGGGCAAGGCCAGGTCCTCCGGCGCCACCCAGGGCTTTTCCTCGGGGGGGGCCACCACCACCTCCTCCCCCTTGAGGCGGTAGGCGGGCTTGGAGACCACCTTCTCCCCCACCCGCACCCGGCCCTGGGGCGATCCAAGCCTGGGCCCGGGCCCGGCTCACCCCCAAGGCCTCGGCCACGGCCTGGTCCAGGCGAAGACCCTCCTTGCGGAAGCGCACCACGCTCCCCATGATACCCACCCGGAAGCGGGCTGGGCCAGCGGCCGCTTCCTCCCCAACGCCCCGCCCTACATGAACCGCTTCCTGCGCTTGTAGGCCTTGACCTCCTTGAAGCTCTTCCGCCCCCCTCCCTTGGCCACCCCCAGGTAAAACTCCTGCACGTCGGGGTTTTCCAGGAGGCTGTCCCGGTCCCCCTCCAAGACGATCCTCCCCGTCTCCATGATGTAGCCGTAGTGGGCCACGGAAAGGGCCATCCGGGCGTTCTGCTCCACCACGAGCACCGTAACCCCCTCCTCGGCGTTCACCCGAGCCACGATGTCAAAGATCTCCCGCACGAGGAGGGGGGCAAGGCCCAAAGAGGGCTCGTCCAGGAGGAGAAGCCGGGGCCTGGCGAGAAGGGCCCGCCCGATGGCGATCATCTGCTGCTCCCCGCCCGAACAGTACCCCGCGAGCCGGTGCCTGAGGTCGGCCAGGCGGGGGAAGTAGCGGTAGATGCGCTCCAGCTCCTCCTTGAGACGCCGGCTTCCCTGGGTCAGGGTCCCCACCTTGAGGTTTTCCTCCACCGTGAGGTGCTTGAAGACCCTCCGGCCCTCCAGCACCTGCACGATGCCCTCCTTGACGATCTCCTCAGGGGGGCGGTTTTGGATGGGCCTTCCCCGGTAAAGGATCTCCCCCCGCACCACCTCCCCGTCCTCGGGGAGGAGGAGGCCGGAGATGGCCCTTAAGGTGGTGGTCTTCCCCGCCCCGTTAGGGCCTAAGAGGGCGGTGATCCTCCTTCGGGGACCTTGAGGGAGACCCCGCGGAGCACCTGGATGATGTCGTGGTAGACCACCTCAATGTTGTTGACCAAAAGGAGAATGGGACCGAGGTCCTCCGGGCGGGTGGGGTTCAGGGTGTCCATGGCCTAGGAAAAGGGGGCCCGGGGCGTCCCGGGCCCCAGAGAGAGGGCTATTTACCGTAATGCACCTTGCGGAAGAGGGCCGAGGTGAAGGGCTCGGTGATGGGCACGAAGCGGCCCCCCTTGGCCTCGAGGATCCGGAGGCCCTCCGCCCCGGTGTGCTCGCTCTTGGTGAAGTCAATCTCAATACCCTGCTTGGTGGAGACGGCGAAGCCCGGCTTGAAGGCATTGGGCCGTTCATGCCGATAATGGCCTGGTAGACCGTCTCGTTGTTCACCCGCTTGAAGCGCTCCTGTGCCCGGCGGACGGCCTCCACAGCGATGGCCGCCGCCAGCATCCCGTTGGTGTAGTTGGTGCTCTCGGCGATGGCCTGAGGACGGCCGTACTTTTGGGCCAGCTCCTTCTGCAGGCGGATGCCCGGAGCGTCCTCGTGGTACATGTAGAAGCTGGTGGCCCAGAGGAAGCCCTCCGCCGCGTCCCCCGCCAGCTTGATGAGGTCGGGGCCACCCGTGTAGTGGGCCCCAAGCTGCTTGAACTTCTTGTCCAAGCCCAGGCGCTTGGCGTCCTTGAGGATGTTGGCCACGGGGCCGGCCACGTTCTGGTGGATGATGTACTCCACCCCCGCCTGCTCAAAGCGCTTGAGCAGGGCGGTGTTGTCCAGGTTGCCCGAGCCCACCTCCTGCACGTCCACGATCTGCAGGCCAAGCTGCTGGGCGGCCTTCCTGGCGTCCGCCACCGGGGCCCGGCCGAAGGGGGAGGGGTTCACCACCAGAGCCACCTTGGCCCCCTTCTTCTCCTTGGCGATGTACTCCAGAAGGGCCACCACCTGCTCGGAATAGGTGGAGGTGGGGATGAAGAAGTACTCGTTGTTAGGGGGATCGATGAGCTCCACGTGCATGGAGGCGGGAATGGTGGGGATTTTGAGCTCCTGGATCAGGGCCTTGAGCTGCAGGTTGGCCCCGGTGGCGTAGGAGAGGAAAAGGGGGATCTTGAAGCGGTCCACCGCCTCCTCAAAGAAGCGCTGGGTGTTGGCGTTGTTGTACTGGTCGTCCCGCACCACGCAGTTGAACACCACCCCCGGCACCAGCTTCCGCTCGTTGGCGTACTTGCAGTAGTCCTCCACCGCCGCCCCGTAAGGGGCCCCCGCGTCCGAGGTGGGCCCGGTGATGGCCCCCGACCAAAAGAGGGTCACCTGCTGCTGGCCCATGGCCAACCCTAAAACCGCCGCTATGCCTACCAGTGTCCTCCTCATACGCTTCCCTCCCTTCGCTAACCCCGCACGGGGAGTTGCCTAGTACTTGAAGGGCCAGGTGCGGAAGTAGCTTCGCACCAGACGCCACCAGTTGTAAAGCCCCCTGGGCTCAAACACCAGGAAAAGG
Organism: Thermus sp. JCM 17653; assembly: GCA_001311585.1. Lineage (GTDB taxonomy): Bacteria > Deinococcota > Deinococci > Deinococcales > Thermaceae > Thermus. Next base: position 1,244 of record BBBN01000001.1, on the reverse strand, counting down.
ACGATGACGAGGCCGAAGGCCAGGGGCCTTAGGGCGCTCGCCACGTCCACCCCGGCCACGCTGAAGCCAGGGCCTTGATGAGGTTGGAAAGGGCCTCCATGTTCACGTCCAGGAGCTCCAAGAAGGCGGGCCCGAGGAAGCTTCCCACCAGGTCCCAAGCCACCCACGATGGCCATGGCCAGGAGCTTGATGGAGACGGCGAAGGTGTAGTCCTCTATCACCACCGCCCGGGAGAGGTAGGCGTAGAGCACCCCCGCCACCCCGGCGTAGAAGGCGCCCAAGGCGAAGGCGAAGAGCTTGGTGCGCCCCGGGTCCATGCCCATGGCGTCCGCCGCCCGGTCGTTGTCCCGCACGGCCACCAAAGCCCTTCCGTAGCGGGTGCGCAAGAGGTTCCGCCAGAAGACGGCAAGGAGAACCAGGACGGAAAAGGCCACGTAGTACCAGAAGTGGAAGTGGTTGCGAAAGCCCGCCTCGTAGCCCAGAAGGCTCGCCCGGGGCATGTCCATGGCCCCCCCCTGCTTGAGAAGGGGCGCGTGCCCCACCGCCCACTCAAAGACCACCTGGAAGGCCAGGGTGGCCAGGGCCAGGTAGAGGTGCTTCACCCTGAGGCTGGGGATGCCCACCAGGAAGCCGAAGAAGGCCGCCACCAGGCCCCCTATGGGGATCACCAGCCAAAAGGGCAGGCCCTGGGGGGCGAGAAGGGCTGCGGTGTACGCCCCCACCCCCATGAAGCCGCCTGGCCGATGTTGATGAGCCGGCGTACCCGGTGGTGATGTTGAGGCCCAGGACCGCCACGCTGTACACCAGGATGAGGTCCAGGATAAACACCTGGGTGCGGGAAAGGAACTGGGGAAGAACCAGGAGAAAGGCCAGAAAGAGGAGCAGGGAAACCAGCTCCCGGTGGGTGGCGAAGAGGCTGGTGTCCTGCCGGTAGCTGGTGCGGTAGTTGCCGGTCTGCGCCCAAGGGTTCCTCATACGCGCTCGATCTCCTCCGTGCCGAAAAGGCCGTGGGGCTTAAACCAGAGGACCAAGAGGAGGACCAGGAAGGGGAAGACGTCCCGGGTACCCCCCCCGGGCACAAAGGGGTCCAGGTAGCCCGCCGCCAGGTTTTCCAAAACACCGATCAAAATGCCCGCCACCACCGCTCCGGGAACGGAGTCCAGCCCCCCCAGGATCACCACGGGGAAAACCCTAAGGCCGATGTGCACCAGCCCGTCCAGGTTAAGGCCGGAGATGGTGCCCAC